>JBDRPH010000048.1:0-8236 GCA_043827245.1 Minisyncoccota bacterium
TCCCAACATAATTCTGTCTTTGTCCTGAATGCCTCCATTGTGAGATCTGGTTCTGGTGTTTTTCTGAAATTCTTGAAGAGAAATAGTTAGTAAATCAAAAGCTACAAATAATTCTTGAACAAACCACATGACGAGTTCTTGATCCGGATTGTAACCCTCCTCTCCTGGCTTTTTATGCCATTGCGGAAATTCTTTCCTCAATCCATTAGCCAGATTAGTCACTCCGCTCTCTCCAGCGAGATCGTTATAACCCATGTTTCTAATATGCCTTGCCCTTACTCTACTCGTTAAGTCCACCTCCCCTTCTTCGATAGGACCAACAAGTGTTTCTATTTCTACCCTCCTGATATCTCTTCCCTCCCCATCTGTGCCTATTGTTCTTTCTATGAAGCGATCGCTCTTCTTATTCAATTTTTTAAGAAATGTGATTTGATCCGGATCAAGTTTTGTCTTAAACAATTTGCCGTCATCGTCTTCTATGGCAATTTCACCCCCATCAAGCGCCGCTGTCCTAAATGCCCACTGCAACATTTCTCTAATGTCATCTCCCCAGTCCGGATTGTAGGTAGTGGCGATTAGCAACTCTCTTCGAGTAATTACTCTTTTTGCCATTTCTGCGAATAATCTAGATCTATCTCTAGAGGCTTTCTCATTTTCATGCTGAAGCTCATTAGATAATGTTCCTAGTTGAACTCTAACTTTCTGAACAATTCTTTTTATTTCCTCTTCCGGCTCATCTTCTTTTCTCTTCCCAGCCTTTCTAATAAATTCATTCACTACATCCTGCAATCTTTGACTTAGTCCCGCAGCGGCCTTCCATTCTTTCCAGAAAAACGGATCCTTTCTTTCTTTTAAGATTGTGTAAGCTAGATCCTCAATCTCCATTTCTTCAATAGGAGGCTCCTGAGCCTCTTTGATTAATCTATCTATTCTTTGTTTGGCCGTGTCATATTGAGTGCCCGTTAAGAAATCAATAGTGTTGTTTATTTCGCTAGCTCCTGGCGAGTCTTCTTGTCTTTTTTTGAAAATAGTCGTTTCATTGAGTAGTTGCTTTTGCAACATTAAGTTGGTTCTCAACTTTTCTAATTCGAGTTCTTGATCCTCAAAACGTTTCTCCCCTGCTCCATCCAAGCCTAGTTCAGATCTTGTTTTAGGAATACTTTTTATAGCATCTTTATATGGTTCTACCTGTTTTTCAAACTCTTCAATGGCTAGCCTGTTTCTTTCGTTTTTTTCATTTTTTTGTTCGGCATCTAAAATTTCTGATTTCTTTTGTTTTAAATCATCAATTTTTTTCTCCGCTAGATCTAAATATTCTTTTTGAACAAAATCATATTTATCTCCAACAATTTTTTTAATTTTTAATTCATTTTTTGTTTTTTCCAGCTGACTCCTGAGTGTTTCTATCGCAAAATCTATCTCGTCTCCTGTATTTGGAACATCTTTCTTTATTTCATTTTCTAGGTCAACCAATGAAAGAATTGTTTTTATAGCGTCACCTTTTTCCCAGGTTTGCAATTCTTCTGCTATCTTTGCTGCAAGGTTTTTTTCTATTACCTCAATATCTCTCTTGGAAAAACCCAATCTTTTCATTTCTTCTGGAGAAAGAAGTCCCGCCTCGCCATATTTATTGAGATAGCCATAGATCACTCCATTGAACGAAATAAGCGCACTAAAAAGATTCTCTAGACTAGCTCCTTCTTTTGCTCCTTCTATTTTTAAAGTGTTTATTTCTTCACCTTTAATCTTTGCTAGGGTAATTTTTGCTTCAATTGAAGCAAATTTTTCCAATGCTACTCTGGAAATTTCTACGACTAAATTAGCTAGTCCGCTATCTTTTCCTGCAGGGGTAATTTCTCCGTTATCGTCTATTGCGTGTTGCTCTGCTCCCTCCAATAGATTTAACAGCCTTTCCTCTTGACCAGATGATTCTAATAATAAACGAATGTCTTCTAATGAAAAATGTTCTTTGTGTTTTTCAACAGCTTCGCCTAGAGTAGGAAATTTCTCAACCATATCCGTAATTTTACCACTCCTGAGAGAGTTTATTAAGATGAGAGTTCAAAAATTTTAAAAACCCTAATACCGATAATGCTCTGATTTGAATGGTCCCTTGGAGGAAATGCCCAGATATTCAGCCTGATTTTTGCTAAGCTTGGTTAACTTGCCACCCAATTGATCTACGTGTAGAGCTGCGACTTTTTCGTCCAAGTGTTTGGGGAGAAAGTGAACGCCGACCTCGTAATCTTTCGTCCAGAGCTCAATCTGAGCCAGAACTTGATTGCTGAAAGAGTTGGACATCACAAAAGAAGGATGTCCTGTAGCGTTGCCCAGATTCACCAAGCGACCCTCAGACAGTAAAATGATGCTATGACCATCGGGAAAAGTGAATAAGTCAACTTGAGGCTTAATAGTGGTGCGTTTGATGCCAGGGAATTTTTTTAGAGCTTCTACTTGAATTTCGATGTCAAAGTGACCAATGTTGCAAACAATAGCACTGTCTTTCATTTGCTTCAAATGTTCAATGGTGATGATGTCTTTATTCCCCGTGGCTGTCACAAAAATATCGGCTTGTTTGGCGGCCTGTTCCATGGTCACTACCTCATAGCCTTCCATCAAAGCTTGTAGAGCGCAAATTGGGTCTATTTCGGTAATGATCACTCGACAACCAAAGCCTCGCAGAGATTCTGCAGAGCCTTTGCCTACGTCGCCGAAACCAGCAATCACTGCCACTTTGCCACCCAACATCACATCTGTGGCTCGCTTGATACCATCGACTAACGATTCACGACAGCCATATTTATTGTCGAATTTTGATTTAGTCACACTATCATTGACATTAATGGCTGGAATCTTCAGGGTGCCTTTTTTTAGCATTTGGTAAAGATGATGAACCCCCGTGGTAGTTTCTTCAGAAACCCCTTTAATTTCTGGCAATAACTCGGGATGTTTCTCATGCACCCATGAAGTTAAGTCGCCACCGTCATCGACGATTAGATTGGGTCCTTTACCATTTTTAAATTTGAGTGTTTGCTCCGTGCACCACCAATATTCTTTCTCCGTCTCCCCTTTCCAGGCGAAAACCGGTGTACCTTTTTGCGCTACGGCCGCGGCGGCGTGATCTTGAGTAGAAAAAATATTGCACGAAGCCCAGCGTACTTCCGCACCAAGAGCCTGTAGGGTTTCAATCAAAACCGCTGTCTGAATAGTCATGTGCAGTGAACCAGCAATTCGAGCTCCCTTGAGGGGTTTTTGTTTACCAAATTCGCGACGCAAGGCCATTAATCCTGGCATTTCTTTTTCTGCCAGTTTAATTTCTTCTCTTCCCCATTTGGCTAATTTAAGATCTTTGATTTTGTAATCTGGTTTCATGGTTCCTTCAAATTTTAATTACTTGCTTGTAAGTTTGTTGATATCTTTTCTGGCAATCTGCCAGTGAAAAATTGTGCTCTTGCGTGCCTCGTTGTTCAATGGCAAAGCTGGCGATTATAGATCCGAGTTTAGCACATTTTTCCAGTGACCAAGCTCGAACATAACCAAATAAGAATCCTGCTCGAAAAGCATCTCCAGCGCCAGTTGGGTCAACTACTTTTAGACCAGACATTGCTGGCACTTCAATTGCTTTGCCAACTCGTTTTCCCTCAATTCGGCAACCTGCTTTGCCCAATGTAGTAATGCAAATCTGCAAAGATTTAACAATCTCTGCCTCTGATCGCTTAATTTTTTGACTAATTACTCCCAATTCATAGTCATTGGCAAATAAAATCTCGGCCTGGTCGAGGCCAGCGATAATATCCTCGGCCGAAAGATTGCTTGCCTGCTGACCGATGTCATAGACATAACGAATTTTGTGTAAAGTACATTCTGCTACTTGCTGTCTCATGGCTTCTGGGTCATGAGCGGAAATAACCGCCAACACGTTTTTATTCTTCCAAGGAATTAGAGAGAGAGTGGCGGAATCGCTCATCGCTCCTGGATAAAAACCACCCACTTGATTGTCGTCTTTATCAGTCAAAGTGGAAAAGGTGGCGGTTGGTAATTCGCTGTGATAAACGTGGGTTACATCAACTCCAAGTTTTTCAAGTTTGTTTAGATAATCCTCCGTATTTGGTCCGACTGCGCCAAACAAAATTGGTTGTTCACCCAAAAGGGCTAAATTATAGGCGATATTGGCTCCAATTCCACCGTGTGAGCGTTGCAATGAGTCCACCAAGACACTGATGGATAAAACATGTAGTTTATCTGGCTGAATTAAATCCTTATAGCTTCCAGCAAAATTCATGATGCGATCAATGGAGATTGATCCAGCTAAGATTATTTTTGGCTTGGACATGATTTGAATTATAGCTCAATCAATTCTAAGTTATTGAATTTACTACTCCTCTATGTTCTAATACTCGCAACATCAAGAGCGGTAGGGAGGGATTTGGTCCTGTGATCTACCCGGCAACCTGTTGGTGAAATTAGCTGAGTGGCAAAATTTAGCCAAGTAGCTAATGAAATAAACAAGGTGCTTCGTCCAACCTGAGAGGAAAGATGTTTTAAATGGCCTCTCAAAAAATTACTAATTAATTTTTAGAGAGGCTTCATGCTTACCCCTAATATCTTTACTTCTGAGTCTGTTTGCGCTGGGCATCCAGATAAAATCTGTGATCAAATTTCTGATGCCGTGCTGGACGCGGCGCTAAAAGTTGATCCCACTAGTCGGGTGGCGGTGGAAACTTTAGTAACAGCTCATCAAACCATAGTGGCTGGAGAGGTCACGACCAACGCCAAGCTGGATATTGAAAAAATTGCGCGTCACGAAATCAGGCGATTGGGTTACACCAAGCCAGAGTGGAACTATTCTGATCAAGATCCAGTGCTGTCACTCGTTCATCAACAATCTCCAGAAATTGCTACGGGAGTGGATAATGACGGGGCTGGCGATCAAGGCATGATGTTTGGCTTTGCTTGCAAAGAAACTCCCGAGTTGATGCCTTTGCCTATTATGCTGGCGCACGCTCTCACTGCCGAGATTGATCGATTGCGAGAAAGTAAAACCATCCCCTATCTGCGGCCTGATGGCAAATCACAAGTGACGGTGCGTTATGAAAATAATCAGCCAAAAGCCGTGGAGACCGTGGTGGTGGCTGTGCCCCACAATGAAGATATCGAGCTTGAACAAGTCAAACAAGATCTCTATGAACAATTAGTCGTTCCTATGCTGGCTAAATATGGGCACTCGGTTAAGATTAGTCAGCTGATTGTGAATGGTACGGGAGTTTGGCATCAGGGTGGCCCCGCCTCCGACACCGGGGTTACTGGTCGCAAAATTATTGTCGATAGCTACGGCGGATATGCTCGCGTCGGAGGCGGGGCCTTCAGTGGAAAAGACGCCACCAAGGTCGACCGCTCTGGTGCTTATGCCGCACGCTTCTTGGCAAAAAATATTGTGGCAGAAGGCTTGGCGGAACACGCCGAAGTGGCGCTGGCTTACAGTATCGGTAAAGCTCAACCAGTGATGAAGAATGTCGAGACTTTTGACACTAATACTGTCGAACCTAAGGTAATTCAAGATTTTGTCGATAATCTACTGGATACCTCAATGCGCGGAATTATCAAGGCTTTTGATCTACAACGACCAATTTTCCGCTCCACTGCCGCCTACGGCCACTTTGGTCGAGAAGAATTCCCTTGGGAAAAGATTAAAAAATAACTCGCGTTGCTGACCGAGATCCTAAAGCGCCATGGCTGGATTGGGAGCACCCAGATCAATTGGTCGTTCTAAAAATTCTAAGGTTGGTAATTTAGCTTTTAGTTTTTGAACAAATTCTAACCAACGGCTTTGTGATGCTCGCAACTCTTCTTGTTTTTCATTCAATGCTTTTTCTTCACTGGAAAAAACCATCACTGACTCGGCGGTTCGCTCTCGCATGGTAGATCCATCAGTTTCGATCGCGCCTAATTGGTCGATCGCCTGATTATTGTCGGTTTGCTCTTCTTCCAAACGATTAAACTCGGCCGCATAAAATAATAAAACTTTTTGAATAGCCCGCTCTACTCTACTGATTAAAGCCTGGACGTTGTAAGATTTCTCCTGAACTTCGAGTTGCGCAGAACTTAAGTCTTCGCTCAGCTCAGCAAAAATAGGGACTGCCAAAGGAGATTGGGGCAAACCAAATCGCTCCCACAAAAGTCGCGCCGCTTCTTTTTCTTCTGCGGCCTCAACTGTTTCACTGGTCAAATCTGTTATTAACTCTGGCAAGTTGGGCACCAAGCTTTTGAGATATAAAACTAATTCTGCTGGTAAGGCTTGAGTTTCTGCCTCCAAACCTCGAGCTTCTTCTTGGCCAGTTCCCTCCGTCAATGTTGCCAAACTTCCTCCCAACTTTACTTGCTCGCCAAACATACCATTTAACGCACCTCTCGATTTAGTTCTCACTCTTTCAGCTGACATAGCCAACCTTTCTTCGGACAAACTGCCCTACTTTAATAAAAAATTACTACTTACTGAGTGTGCCGCTGGAAAGCTAGGATTTTTTTGGTCGGGGAAATAAAAACTCCCCGTCGGGGAGCATCAAGTAAAAGTTTGATGCTCGTCAAAAAATCTTTGCTGAAGATCGGACTTTTCTCGGGTTTGCCAAGAGATCACCGTTGCGGCACAGTGGTAGATTTTCACTACCTTCCACAGCTTCATTAAGCTAACACTTTCCAAATGCCGGCACAACACTAAATGTAGTTTAATTAAAAAATAACTATCCCCTCGTGCAGTTCGGTCTGGCTGACGATATAATCGTCCTCAATGGATAATGTTGTTTTTGAATCATCCGGCGCAAACAATGATGGGCAAACTTCTAAAGATGGGCCGATAAACTCACCCAGCTCTATTACTGAATACGTTCTGCGACGTCTGCATCCTGACGCTGATGGCGGAACATTACGCAGCTTCCTAACTCAACTAACTAGCGTTAAGGAAAACGATCACCTTTCAGTAAATTTCTCTTCTCTGCTCAAAAATACTTACGCTTTCAGTTTGCGCTACACCAAACAATCTCCTTTTGACAATCAATATCCTTCGGCAATGTATTTGTTTAAAAGTGAGATCGCCCTCATTTTTTATGATTGGCTCACTCGTCAGGAAAGTTTAATAGAAAATCTCACCACTGTTCTAAAAGAGAGAAATGCCGATGAAAAAGCCTCCAATGCCCTAATCTCCATCGCTAAGTTTTGTCAAAATATTGGTGCTGATGAAGAAGTAAGGGTCGATGAATCTCGAGAAAAACAATTCAGTCAATTGCTGGAACGCAGTGGTTCGGTTTCTGCCATCGCCAAGTTTATTTTGGACTATTTAGACAATCCCACTAAAGATGAAAAGGAAAAAGAGGAAGAAGAAAAGCCAGCCAGTGGTGGCGGGGCGCCTGCTGAAAGTGAAGAGCCAGCAACTAGCGAGCCAGCGGCTGAAGAGTCCGATCAGGAAACTAGTGAGGGCGGTGATGATGAAAGTACTGAAGAAAAAAAAGAAGATGTTCAACAACCCGTCACCCCTCCCGAGCAACCCCAAAAACCCGTGGAGCCACTAACCGATCAAGAAGTTAAAACTAAACAACTTTTTAGTTCTGACGTTTTGCGAGAAACGGCTCGCTTTACCCAAATTTCTCTCATTCAACTGGAAAAATTTCATGATTTACCAGAGGGAACACTGCAGAATTCGCCAGAGCTAAGAGAGCAATTGACCATCAAGGCTCAAGAGTTTTTTGCCGCCACCCTACCCAAAGAACAATTTGAAAAAGTACTCAGCGACCCTCTCGAAAGATTGAAACTCATTCGCGAGTTTTATTCCACTGTCCTGCACAACTCAGCTTTGCAGTTAGAAATGGCTAGAGCGCTACAAACAGCAGTCACTGATGCTAAAGATCCAAAACTAAAAGAAAAAATCTTGGCAGAAGTAGAAAAAGCCAAGCGTGGAGAGAATGCCTCAGAATTGATTAGCGGTCTGGCAGAAAATCCGGAAATAGCTGAAGTTATCAAAAATATTCAGGCGGCCAATCCCCTGTTTCAAAACAGTCCAGCTGTCATTAACGATCAACTTTCCAAAGATTTACTACAACACCTGAGAGATGCTGGGATTCATAACGACCGCATTCCACTAGTTTATGAGAATATCGTCAGTCGGCTTAATGCCATGGCGGATGGCGGTTTTGATCCCAGAGTTTTAGATCATTTATCTGAACAAAACTATAAATTATTGTTTTCC
>JBDRPH010000049.1:0-6529 GCA_043827245.1 Minisyncoccota bacterium
ACCAATCACTAAAACCATTCAAAAAGAAATGTTGCCAGTTATTGATCGACCAGCAATTGATTATGTAGTTGATGATCTGATCAAAGCAGGTATCACTGAAATTATTTTTGTTATCAGCGAACATAATAATCAAGTCTTGCACTATTACAGCGAAAATTCTCGTTTGGAAAACTATTTGAAAAAAATAGGTAAAGACCAAATCTATGAAAAAATTAGGGACCTACACAAAAAAGCCCAATTCCATTTTGTTAAACAAGCCGACAGCGATCCTTATGGCACCGCCATTCCTGTTAAATTAGCCAAGGAGTATTTATTAAATGAAGAAGCTTTTGTGGTATTGATGGGCGACGACATTCTCTACAATGCTGACGGCTCCTCCGAAACGGCTCGCATGATCAAGCATCTCAGTGACGCTGGAGCAAATAGCCTAGCCGCTTTTGTCAAACAACCAACGGAGCGATTGAAGATGTATGGCGTGGCAGACATAGTCGAAAAGAATGGTGTGCAATATTTAAAAAATCTAGTTGAAAAACCGGCACCAGGCACTGCTCCTAGCAATCTAGCTAACATCAGTAAATACATCCTAACTCCCGAGGTATTCGAGATTATGGATCAACAAGAGCTGGACCCCAAATCTGGTGAGCTCTACATCACTGATACCGTCACTATCCTAGCAAAAACTCAGGACGTGGCCATCTATGAACCGCAAGGAGCTTATCTAGATTGTGGCTATCCATTGGGCTGGCTAAAGGCCAATCTTGCGATTGCTAAAAACAATCCAGAAATTTGGCCAGAACTAAAAGCTTTTTGGGAAAAAAATAATTTTTAAGGTTTATTGACCACCTCGCAAAATCATTGCATCGACTACTCGCTGAACAGCGGTGACATAAGTAGCCATTCGTCCATCAACTTGGTGTTTTTCTTTAGCCGCCCACATTTCATCAAAAGCTTTTTCCATGAGAGGCTGAAGTTTGCTCGTCACTTCTTGATGTGTCCAATAATAGCCTTGTAGGTTTTGTACCCACTCAAAATAAGAAACCGTCACTCCGCCAGAATTAGCCAAAACGTCTGGTATGAGCAAAACTTTATTTTTGGCCAAAATCTCATCTGCTTCTGGAGTAGTCGGACCATTGCCCATTTCAATGATGGCTCTGGCTTTAATCTTGGAGGCATTCTCTTTGTCAATCACATTTTCCAAAGCCGCTGGTACTAGAATATCAACCTTTAATTCAAGTAGCTCTTCATTGGTGAGCGGTTTACCAAAATTGGTCACACTGCCATGCTTCTTTTTGTAAGCCAAGGCTTTAACTGGATCCAGGCCACCTTTAACATAAGTACCACCCTTAGAGTCAGAAACTGCCACCACCCGGTAGCCTTTACTGGCTGCGTGTTTGGCAAACCAGAAACCAACATTGCCAAAACCCTGAACCGCGATCGTGGTAGTTTTGGGACTCAATTTGAGTGCCTTGGCTAATTTTTGCAAAATAAACATTCCGCCCAAGCCGGTTGCTTCTTCACGACCCTGCGAGCCACCCAATTCTAGAGGCTTGCCTGTAAAGGTAGCGAGCGGATTTTCTTGAATCAAGTTCTTCTCACCCAAAGCCTGCTGATACTCATTTACCATCCAAGCCATGATTTGACCGGTGGTATTCACATCTGGAGCAGGCACATCCACCCAAGGACCAATCTTATCAGCCAGCCAACGAGCGTAAGCTTTGCTCAAACGTTCTAATTCACTAATCGAGAGTTCACGAGGATTGACAATAATCCCGCCCTTACTACCTCCATAAGGAATGCCTGTCACTGCGCATTTCCAAGTCATCCAAGTAGAAAGAGCCTTTACTTCTGCTTCACTCACCTGTTGGTGATAGCGGATACCCCCTTTGTATGGTCCTCTGGCATTGTTGTGCTGAGCACGAAAAGCCGTAAATTTTTGGGTTGAGCCATCATCCATGGTGATTGCCAGCTCCGTTTTTAAAACTTTGTCTGGTTCTGACAGACGCTTAATAACTCTGTCAAACTCTTTACTTTGCTTGACATAATTGGGACGCAAAAGTTTAGCTACTTGATTCAATTGGGCAACGGCATTTTGATGAGGATTATTCATAATAAAATTTCTAAATAATTACTGTTATAAATTTTCTAACCAACGTTCGGCATCCAATGCCGCCTCACAACCTTGTCCGGCCGCCGTAATGGCTTGTCTATAACGAATGTCCACTACATCACCAGCCGCAAAAACTCCATCCACCGAAGTGCGAGATGGATAGGCAATCATTCCTTTTTCATTAATCAAAGACACTGCTAAATCTAAACCAGATTTAGTAATGGTTTTGGCAGTGACAATATAACCTTTCTCCAATTCCAGCTGACCTTGAAAGAGATCTGTCACTGGTCGATGGCCAATGGCGTAAAACAAACCTTGAGCCGGATATTCTTTGCGTTCTCCATTTTCATTCACTGCTATTTTTTCAACCGCTGATTCGCCAATAATCTCTTCTAAAGTGGTATTCCACAACACAGTAATTTTTTTATTGGCAAGCACTCGCTCCGCCATAATTTTACTGGCACTAAATTCACTGCGACGATGAATGATGGTTACTTGGCTGGCAAATTTGGTTAACGCCAATGAATCTTCCATGGCACTATCCCCACCCCCCACTACAAAAACTTGTTTATCTTTGTAAAAAGGAGCATCACAAACCGCACAAGTGCTCACGCCTCTGCCCAGCAATTTTTCTTCTCCAGGAACTTTAAGAGTAATGGCGGTGGCTCCCGTGCTGATAATTAATGATTCAGCCAAAAAATCAGGCTCTAATTGCTTAGCTTGTTCAATAATTTTTTGGATTTCTTCTGGAGAACCATTTTTAAAAACCTCTGGAGAGGTGCCAGCCGGTAATTTGGTCCAAAGCTTGAATGGCCTAGTCGATAGATCAACTGCTGTAATGTGGCTATCTTGAATATCAGCACCAAAGCGCTCTGCTTGAGCTCTTAGATCAGCCATCAGCTTGGGTCCCAAAATGCCCTCTGGAAAACCGGGAAAATTTTCTACTTCACTGGTATACATCAGCTGGCCACCACTCTCGATACCAGTGAAAATAACCGGGTTTAATTTGTCACGAGCCGCATAAATCGCCGCGGTGAAACCTGCTGGACCAGAACCAATAATAGCCAATTGTTGTTTCTTCATAGCCAAAGTTTAACTCTCTAGAGCATTATCAATCAAGTTACGATAACCAGTTTCTCCTGGAAAACCAACTTGTTTGCCCACAATTTTGGCTTCCTTATTATCCATCTTAAGAATTAAAACCGTGGGGATGCTCATCACGCCATATGCTTGAGCAGTTTTGGGGTTTTCATCCACGTTAAGCTTGGTGATTAAGATTTTATCCTGGTATTCATCAGCCAATTTATCGATGATCGGAGCCGCCGCAATACAGGGACCACACCAATCAGCATAAAAATCCACCAATATCAGCTTGCCTGCTGAGTCTAAAGTTTTTTGAAAGCTGTCATCAGTTAAGTGAGTAGCTGCCATTTTTACCTTTCTCTAACTTTTTAATACTTACTTGTTCAATTTTTCTAAAGTTAGTTTTCTTATATGTTAACAAGTATACAAGTTTGCGTTTTTAAAAATATATGCCCGCTTACAAATTTACAAGCAAAATTATTTTTATTTTCGGTTCAACGTTGCTGGTTTTGCAGCTTAACTACCTGACGAAGATATGTAGCCAACTGCTCTTCTTCTGTCGAGCTCAATTTTTCTTGACCTTCCAACTCGGAAATTTGTTCTTGAAGATTTTTAATTTGCTCTTGAGACACTTCTCTTTTAAAGGCCGCTAGTGTTTGTTGCCATTCTTTTTCTGGTTTGATTGTTTCTTTAAGCTCCAAAAATTCTGGTGTATAAATGGCATCAAATAAAGTTTGTTTCAAATCTTCTGCCAAACCGGCCGCCAAGGATTTGAGATCAGGTGGTGTAGTCGCATCGCCCGCTTTTTTGACAAATTGACTCAACAGCTTATCAAAACCGCTAGTAGCGAAAGAAAATTCTTGTAAACTAACTAATTTCTGGCTAAATCCTTCTCCCTCAAATAACAAAAATAATAAATAATTTTCTAGTTTTTCCCGACGACCAGTCAACTCTACCTTTTCTGGAGTTTTTTCATCAGTTTTCCTGTCAGCTCGACCCGTTGCCCATTTACTGCCAAATCGCCTGGCGTCTTGCAAAATAACACTCACTTGCACTTGCAAAATTTTAGCTAGTTTTTTCAAATAGAAATCTCGCTCCACAGCGTGAGGAATTTGATCAAAAATTAAACCGATTTCCTTGACAATTCCTCGCTTGCCCTCTGGTGTTTGAGGATCGTTATGGCGCAAACTCAAACGCAGTAAGAATTCATAAACAGAGAGAGTTTCTTGAGAAATTTTTCTCCAGGTTTGTGGGTCATTGCGCGCCAATTCGTCAACATCTTTCTGTCCACTTTCTAATGCCGACAAATCAATCACTCGCAACTCAATATCGGTATCACCCACTACTTCTATTGCTCTCCTGGTAGCCTCTACTCCAGCGCTATCCGCATCTAGTGAGAGGATAATTTTTTTGGCTACTCTGGCAATTAATTTAACTTGCTCGCTAGTTAAAGCCGAACCCTTGATGGCCACAATATGATTGATATGATTTTGAGCAGAAGAAACAACATCAAATTCACCCTCCACTACAATCACTGCCTCTTGTTTTTGAATCTCAGACAAAAGTTCTTTAAAACCATACAAAAGTTTTGATTTGTGATAAAGCAATGTTTCTGGAGAATTAATATATTTAGCCTCTTTTGGTTTTGCATCCAACAACCTACCTGAAAAACCAACTACCCTGCCGCGATGGTCTTTGAGAGGAAACATCACTCGACCGCGAAAGCGATCATAGAAACGTCCACCACTGCCACGAATAATTAGCCCCGCTTGTTGCAAATCATCCAGTGAATATTTCTTTTTATGGTGTAAATATTTAATCAGACCATCCCAACCACCAGGTGCAAAACCCAACTGAAAAAGCTCAATCGAAGCTGAATTGATTTTGCGATCGGCAAGATATTTTCTGGCTGGCTCGCCCTGTTTGTGATCAGTTAGTAAATAATGATAATACTCTTTAGTTAAACTCAAAATTTCCAGCAAACGTTCGCGCAGATCATCTTCTGGAGTGCGTTGATAATCTTTGAGCTTGATGCCTGCTCGATCTGCTAGGTGTTGCAGACTTTCGGCAAAAGTCAGTCCATCATATTTTTGTAAAAAATCATAAACATCTCCCGTTTCTCCACAACCAAAACAACGATAGCGTTGAATTTGCTCACTAACAAAAAAAGAGGGAGATTTCTCACTGTGAAATGGGCATAGACCTTTATAACTACTGCCCGAGCGGGTCAATTTCACTCGCTCGCTGATCAGCTGAACAATATCAGTAGCATCTTTAACTTGCTGTACCTGGGACATTTGTTTGTAGTATACACTGCTGGATCAAGCAATTGCCAAAGACTTAAATGCCAATTTAAATAAAAAAAGACCCGCCGAAGCGGGTCTTTCCGTTTTTAATCAAGTTGATTAATTATCACGTCTGGAACGGTCGAAACCGCCACCACGACGATCATCTCGACGTCCACCACGGTCACCGCCGCGATCTCCACCGAAAGAGCGTCGCTCTTCACGAGGACGAGGTGGCATAGCCACTTTAATGAACATCTTTCTGCCTTGGAGTTCTTGCTCGTTTAGAGCTTCCATAGCAGCAGTTGCCATCTCTTCAGAGGCGAACTTTACAAAGGCGAAGCCTTTGGAACGTCCGGTACGAAAGTCCATGATGAGTTTACACTCTTCAATTTCTCCGTACTCAGCAAATGTGGCACGTAAATCGTCTTCTGTGACGGAATACGCCAAATTGCCGACGTAGAGTTTGCTGGTATCTTGACCAGCTTGATTATTACTAGAGTCTTGAGAAGGTTGCATAGCGCCCTTTTCTCCTGTGAGTGCCAGTGACCAAAGCTGGAACTCGCTTTATTAATCCGGACACTTGCTTTGAGAAAAAATCTAAAGAATTGCCGTTTGGTCAGATTACATTATACAACATACGGCCTATATACTAGTGGGAGATTGAAAAAGAGCTAAATTGCCTTGCTGAGTTTGAAAATATAAAAAGACTCGAAAACTGAGTTAGAAGCTTAAATATTAGATCCTTTTTGTTATGATATGATAATTAAACATGGCTGAAAAAGTCGAAAAAAAATCACGCCCCAGTGATGAACAATTAAAAGATATTCTCGTTTATTGGCTTAATTTAGTTTTGGAAGAAGATCAGTTGACTTCTGCTATTCCTCTTCTTTTTGAGAGAATTGATCAAATGAATCCTAAAGCAATTAAGGGAATGACCAAAAATTTACAACAGCTTCAAGCGGCTAATGAGCCCCCAGAAAAGTTATTTTCTGTTACCAAAAACCTTTATGAAGAAGGGTTGGAAACTTTGTTTGTCCTGGCTGGTCTGCCT
>JBDRPH010000050.1:0-3414 GCA_043827245.1 Minisyncoccota bacterium
GCCATTGGAACTAGGGAATATTATCGTAAAAAAGGTTTTTCGGATGGAGAACTTTATCAATACGTTACGCTTTAGTCTTTTTTATTCATGCCAAAACGATCACGAGTGAAATCAATTTTTTTGCGCATCACTTGAGCAACATCAATCTCCAGCTCAATTGCTAAAAGAATTAATGATCCCAAGACATCTGCAAATTCATCCTCCATGTTTTCTTGGCTGAATTTAGCGATTTTGGAATCACGAGCGAGGTTCATGCTGGTTAAAATTTCATCAGACAATTCTCCTAGCTCTTCCACGATCTTCATGGTTCGAGCAAAAATTTGCTGTTGTTTGTCTTTGAGTGGCCAACGTTCGTTCAAAAAATTACTAATTTTTTGATACTCAGCCACCAATTCTTCGATTTCCATTTTTTGTTTTATTATTGGTTTCATAAGGTGTTATTGTAACATGCCCAGGCCTACACCTAGCAAATCTTTCAACTCCAGTGACTCAGTTTGTTCCAAAATGAGTTGTTGCTGAGCGATGAAGGTGGGTAATTTGGTTGATTGATTAGTTTGATGAAGTTGCTGCTGCATGAATTTCAAATAGCGTTGAGAAAATGGTGAGCAATATTCACAGCGAGCGCAACCATGTGCGAATTGCTGATGATCTTCAAAGTAGGACAAGATTTTTTGGTGATGGCATTGCTCTTTGAAGAGAAAGCCAATCATTTTATTAAGTGAAGCCCGTGCTCTTTTCTTGGTTTTTTCAGTCTGCATGCGCTGATGTACTTCAATATCTGAGGGATGGAACAGCAATTCGCACCAGCTAAATTGTCCATCCCGACCAGCTCGACCGATTTCCTGAACATAGTTTTCTAAACTACCGGGCATTTGAAAATGAATCACAAAACGGATATTGGCTTTATCGATACCCATGCCGAAAGCATTGGTGGCAATAATAATTTTGAGATCATCATTAATGAATTTTTCTTGAATGAGCTCTTTTTCTTCTGCCGTGCGACCAGCGTGGTAATAATCGATAGCGAGTTGGTGCTGAGGATCGAGTTTGACCAGTGCTTGAAAAACCATCTCGGCTTGTTTACGAGTAGTGACATAAATTAAGCCAGCTTGGTTGATAAACACGCGGTGTAGTAAATAAACTAAATACAAAAATCGCTGAGAGTGTAACTCGAAATTCCTAGTGGTGATGAATAAATTGCTGCGGAAAAAATTACCACGGAAAATATTGGTTGGCTTGATAGTAAATGCGTGTTGTAAATCAATCACTACTTTTTGTGAGGCAGTGGCGGTAAAGAGTGCCAGTTTGGGTTTGGTTGGTAGTTGATCTAAAAACTGGGGAATATCTCGATAGCGAGGACGAAAGTCATGTCCCCAGGTAGAAAAACAGTGCGCTTCGTCGATGGCCACAAATTCAGGTGGGCGAGCTTGCATTAAGCGCAAGAATTTTTTGGTGAGCAATCTTTCTGGAGCAACATAGAGAAATCGGCAACGACCGCGGGCTAAATCTTGGTATTTTTTGGCAATTTCTGCTCTATTCAAAGTACTATTAATGTAATGAGCGGCAATCCCTTTTTTATGTAAAGCATCTACCTGATCTTTCATGAGGGCAATTAATGGAGAGATAACGATTGTTAATCCGCTCAGTGCTAGTCCAGGAATTTGATAGCACAATGATTTTCCCTGGCCGGTTGGTAGTAGAGCCAGAGTGCAATTACCTTCCAAGATGCTGGCAATAATTTTTCCTTGTGGAGAGCGAAAATCATCATAGCCAAAGGTAGTTTGCAGAATCTGTTGTGGATTGGCGGTCATTCCTCCACTATCTCTCACTAAGCTTGCAAGAACCGTAACGTTGATTGATAATAGGGGCTCATGGAAAAACTTCCTTCAGCTTTAGCCAAACAACGATTGTGGATATTGATCCTGGCTTGGATCGGCATTTTATTAGCGGCTTATCTTTTTTATGAATATGCGGTTCAGGATACTTTTGGCGTTTGCAATATTAATGCTACTATCAACTGCGAGCCTGTAACTAAGGGGGCGTTAGCTTTGTTTTATGGCATTCCCGTCGCAATTATTGGCGGAATTGGTTATATTTTAATTTTCTTGACTGCTTGGTTTAAAAAATTCAAATGGTCTTTTGGCTTTGCTAGTTTCGGCATGTTGTTTTGCCTGCGTCTGACATTTTTAGAATTTTTTGTTGAAAAGGTTATTTGTCCAGTTTGTATCGCCTGTCAGATCATTATGTTGATCATCTTAATCTTGACATATCAATCAGCTTTTTCCTCAAAGGCAAAATTATTAGAGAAATCTGCTCCACAAGAGTGATATAATCTTCCTCGTCACCATATCTGGAAATCACCTGCCGCGGTGGCGGAATTGGTAGACGCGCGAGACTTAAAATCTCGTTCTGGCAACAGAGTGTGGGTTCGATTCCCACCCGCGGCACGTTTAACTCACAACGGGGAGTAGCTCAGATGGCTAGAGTGCGCGGTTTGGAACCGCGAGGTCGCAGGTTCAAGTCCTGTCTCCCCGACAACGAGCAATGCGAGTTGCTGGGCGACCCCGATAAGGCGGGGTCTCCCTGACAAAATTGTATTTTTATTTATCGCTCACTTAAACATAGCCTTGGGCGTAAAGACATCCACTAGCAAGAAGCGATTCTGGGTCAAGTAATACGTTTTTAATAGCCTCAACATAATCGATATTTCCTTGATTAGTATTAGCAATTAACTTCTCTATTTTTTTATCAAAGAAATTTTTTGCTCTAGTCAAGTGTTCTGAATTTAAATGTTTTGCCACAAAAGTTGGATCACAACCAAGTTTATGTAAATCAGCATTCAAATCAATATTTTTTCCTGGGTGTTGATCAGCATAATCTTTTATAGCAATGCCAATCGCAATTTGTTTAATCATTCCTGCTTCGATTCGTCTAACTTCTACAATTTTGGCTAAATCAGCGGACGAGATGATATCATTTTGGTTTTTTTCAATTTTTTCTATAGTTTGTTGCCGATCTCGTTCATTTTTTTTCATTAGACCATTTATTAAAGATTGCCAAAACAATTTTCCCAATAAAGTCGTTGGCATATTCTTTAGATAGTCATAAGTAGCAGCTTTCACTCCTTTTTTCTCTAAATGCTTATGAAGTTCAACTCGTTTGGCTTCTGCTGCTAGCTTAGGGTTCAAGGAGTCCGGCTGATCTGGATTATGAAGTGCAGTGATTTGATCTAGATTAGTTGTTATTTCTGGTTGATTAATCCCAATAGATTCTCCAGAAGGTAAATCTTGCTTTCGCAATTTTTCAGCTTCTAGTCCAAATTTATTCGTTTCTTTAAATTCAGACATCGCAATTTCTCTCTAAAAATTAATATGCTTAATTATATCACTCGCCGTCGATATGAATTAATTTTTC
>JBDRPH010000051.1:0-2921 GCA_043827245.1 Minisyncoccota bacterium
TTCCCGCGTGAAAGGGCATTTATTGTTTTCCGAATACGCACCAATTAACCCAGAACTAACCGAGTTTCTAAAAGAATTTATCATTCTCAAAAAAGCCATCAATAGTCGTACCGAAAATAGCTTTGTTGGTAAAGAACTCTTTGCTCTTCAAGAAGCACAAAGATTACTAGATGAGAGTAATACTAAAATTAGCCCTCAACAATCGCAACAAATCTTTATTCGCGGTGTTCTGAAACCAACTAATGAAATCATCACCGACAAAAGAGCTTTGGGACTACAAAGCAATCAAACTTTTGGTGAAGCCAGAAGTATCAGCGATCAATGGGAAACAAATTACAGAGCCTATCTGCAAGGATTGTGGAATGAATTTACCACCAATCAACAGCAACTTGAAAGTTTCCAGCGCTTCGCTCAATTTGAAATTGCTCCCCTAGCCGTGCCCCAACAAGAATTCGTAATTTATTTACAATCCGCTCAAGCTGGCGCTGATTATCCGCTCTTTGAAACCGGCCAAGAACGTGTGCTTTCTCCTTTGGCTGGCATGTCTGATTTTAGTAATAAAGCCCAACAATTTGGTCAAATTAATCGATTGGCTCAAGGACTGGGTAGGGGCTTATTAAATAGATTTGGAGGAAAAGCGGCAGAAAAAGGAGTAGAAGAAGCTGTGGGCAAAATTGCTGGCGGGCTGGCAGAAAAAGCTGGCTCTACACTGCCTGGCGGACCGATCACTGGTAAAGCTTTGGGTTGGTTAGCAAAAAATGCTACCACTAAAGAGGGAAGGAAAAAAATATTACTAGTTGCAGGCGGAGGTTTGGGATCAATTTTATTACCGCTTGCCACTTGGGGCGGCAGAATTGGTATGGCGATTGGTGGTGGACTGGGTGCAGTTGTCGGCAGTATTTTCCCCGGAGTTGGTAACGTTGTGGGTGGAGTAATTGGTGGAATAGGCGGTGGCTGGGCTGGAATGAGAATTAGCAATGGGTTTAAAAACTTATTTGGGGGCGGTGGTGGAGAAACTGCTTCCATTGGTTTCCAAAGCCCAGGTATAGATAGTCGCACTCTTACAACAGGTAGCGCAATTACTAGTAAAGGAACTTCTGCGGCCGGCAGCGCTGTAGCAACCGCCATGACAAATACTGCTTCCCAAGCTGTTCTGACAACCTTGGGAGTGGTGGGATCTGTCTTTTTATTCACCAGCATGAACTTTACTGGGGCTTTTTTAGCAGAATTTCCACAAATAGATCCACTGGGCACTATTGTGCCAGGCACCCAAGGAAAAGTATCAGATTACGTTACGATTGAAAAACGAGTTTTTATTACTGGTTGTCCAGAAAACAAATGTAAGAATCCATCATTTCCCATTAAAGCAGAGTATTCCATCATCATTCGACCAAAGGCCAATTATGGCATTGCTGTTTCAGAGGTAATTGATTCTCTAAAAGTTAATCACAGTAAAAAAGCCTGGGAAGAAGAGGGTAAATCTCCGCCCGATATTCCCGAAAGAATTAAGGGACTTGATGATATTTCAGAACTATACAGTGGCCTAGTCATCAGCCCAGGAGAAGAGTTTGCTTTTTCATACACCGAAACTTTTGATGAAAACTACAACCACGCCATTGTCCTTAATACTTTTGAACTAAAATTCAGTTTTAGAGATGCGGCAACTGGTGAAGAGGGTGAAGACAATGCCATCACCGGCGAAGTTGTTTATATCGGTAACTACAGCCAGGGAGCTGGTTGTTGGCCAACCAGTGGTTCTATCACTCAATTACCAGGAGGAAGTTGGTCTCATAAAAGTGCCGATGCTTTTGACATCGCCAATTCTGAAGGCACTCCTGTCTATGCTCCTTTCAGTGGCAATCTTTGCGTAGGAGGAATGGATTCTGCCTATGGCAATCATCTAATTCTGGAAGCTGGCGAGGGACGATTTCTTTTTGGCCACTTCAGTCGCATGATTATTGGGAGTGGTTGTCAGTCAATTGAATCAGGAGAGTTAATTGGTAACATGGGTAATACTGGTAGGTCCACTGGGCCACATTTACACTTCGAACTGCTAGGAGGAAATATTAGACCGTCCTCTTTAGGTTCGCTTATGCCCGACGGCCTAGCCACCAAAGAAAACGATCCTGTTAGAACTTGTTACGACGTAAATTAAAACGGAGGTTAAAGATGTTTAAAAAATTACTACAAAAAAATTGGCTAGTTTTACTATTAATTTTTGCGGTTATTGCTTTAATCGTCACTTTTATTTTTAATCTTCTTACTCCTCGTAAAACCGTAGTGCCCAAAACAGACTTTATCTCTACCAGCCCCACGGGAGAATCGACTATTTTTAATAACATTCGCTTTACTGGGACATTCATTCCTCCAGTTAGTGCTTTGCCCCTAGCCACTGCTCAACCAAGCCAAACAACTCTAGATTACATTAGGAACCAACTAATCGGAGAATACGGGTTACAACAAGTAGTGGGAATTCCTGGCCTATGGAAAGGTGAGCTCTACACTCTTTCCTACGACGAATATGCTGATGAATTTTTATTTTATAAAAATACCGTTCCACAAAATTCTTTATTACAAGAACCTAGTAAGGCTATTCAAACTGCTCAAACTTTTGTGCGCGCCACCTTTCCCAATTTAGAATTAATAGCTCAAAAAGAAAATGTTGTTTATTTTCAGGGTCTGAATGAACCAGAAGAAACTACCAGTAACAAAGCCACCATTTTAGAGATTCCATTTACTTATGCTATTAATGGAATACCTGTTTATTTAAATCATAAACGAACTGCAGCTATTACGATCATCATCGATTCATTTTATGAAGTGCAAAAGGTTGTTTTCCAGCCACATTTTGTCAACATAATTCCTGCCGAACAAAGCGTTAGTTTAATTGATTTGGGTACTGCTTTGGAAAATATTAACAA
>JBDRPH010000052.1:0-9663 GCA_043827245.1 Minisyncoccota bacterium
GGTGACGATAGATATCTCTGACCCCATCAATCCTCAAGTTAGAGTGGAGATATTAGTCACCTGGAACTCTAGCAACAATGAACATAATGTAGATTTAACTCAGGTTTTTCGCCAATGGAATTAAATGAGAGCTGGAGAAGAAATTTCTAGTTATTGCGCAAAGTAATCCCCGTTTGAAAAGTTTCTTGAGCTGTTTCCCGATCAGCACTCTCCCCTGTTCCGATCTGCAATTGAAATGATACGCCGATATAATAAGAAGATTCTTCTCCAGTCAAGCAAGTGAACTCCAAATTGGAGAGAGTGGTTTCTTTGGAAGTCAAATAATAGTAATCATTGATGGCACTAGAATAAGAAGCAATCTCTGGATTTTCTTCTGGATAGGTTTGCAGAGTAGTAATAAAACCGTCAAAGCCTTCTACAGCCAGATTGGTCATGGGATTATCAGGATCATTATTGCAGGTAGTCGTTCCATCTAGAGATGGTGCCAGCCGCCGAGCATTACGTAAAATAAACTCTATATTTGACAGCGCACTCTCTCCCTCACTTTTCACTTTCTGTTCAATGCTAGTTTTCTGTGAAGTAATTAAAAAAGTCATTAATATTGAGGTCACAGCCAACATGATCATTACAGTTAAAGAAGTTACTACTAGTAGTTCTATCAAAGTGAAGCCGGCAGATTTTTTGGGCATTGGTGATTTTATTGTAACGATTGTCGACATAATTAGGGAGTTGAAAATCGCGGCTGGACTTCGCGAATATTAAAATGAGCAGATTTCATCAAGGCGGGAGTGTTGACCGCAAAATCAGGACGAAAAACAAAAGTCTCGGTAGGAGCAATGTTATTTAGGCTATTATCTTCAGGCTGGGCGAAGCTTCTTTGTAAATTTACTCCAGTCCAGCCCACGAAAGTACCTGCTCCGATAAATTTACGATCGGGGCTGGTGAGATAGCTTTGAGTCCAAAAGGTTCCATCAGCAATAAAGACACCTTCTATTAAAGGAGTATCTAGAGAAGCTGAGTCAGTATTAACATTTGAGTAACCCACGTGAGGAGTGACAATTACGTCTCCCTGGACGATAAATGCCAAAAAGCCCCTATTCCCCCGCTCTACCGTAATCAGCCGATTTTCTGCCCCTGGCTGATCGTCAACGATCAAATCTCCCTCTAAGAAGACAATAATTTGTTCATCAGCAGTGACATGCCACTGATTGGTTGCTCCAATGGTCAAATTGCCAGTTTGATAATAAATAGCTGGATAATTTTCTGCGACTGGTTTTTGAGAACTAGGCAAAGGAATGGCTTTTATAGACATTTTTTTATAAAAGTAAGCGTAATTTTCTATGGGTAGAGCGGTACCAATTGCAAAACCTTGAGCAGAATTACTGCGCTGATCAGGATCATGAATAAAATTTCCACCAGTTTCGTGAGTATGAATAATTCCATTAGCACTAAAAGCAAAACCGGGGCTATCTATGTCTGCTTGACTATCATTACCAATTAAGGCTGACAAACAACTGGCAGTAGTATTGCAGTAACCAGGCGTACCAACTAAGCTAACGGGAATTAAACTCTGAATATTATATTTGGAGAAAACATTTCCGCCTCTCACCTGCCACCAAGCATTATTTTGCACATTGGCTCGTTTAACAAAAACATTGATCGGTCCAAGAGTGGCTGGATTTTGATTGGTGAAAATACACTGATACGAGTCTAGCGGATTGGCATTGCAGGCACATTGCCAAGCATTAGTCGGGTCTGGTGGCGGATAAGGCAAACTAACGGTGACTGAATAATCAGCATAGCTACCTTCTACCTGCACAGAATAAATATTGCCAATTACGTTGCCAAAGCTTTCCTCTCCTGGTCTGCTGGCTTTAATTTTAAAACCCACTCCACTCACATCGATGTCGGTGGAGCCAGTACAACGGCTATCAGTTCCTTCAAAACCAACCGGCACCGCATTCTCGTCAGCAAAAATACCTCCACCAAATCCAGCGGCGACAACCTTCTGGCTTGATTGCGTCCACAACAAAAGAAAACTTAGACAGGCTAAAGCTATTTTCCGCATCAATATCAGTGTACAAGAAAATCACCTCACTAGAAACTCGGCTCGATTTCTCTCCAGGTCATTTGAGCAGTTTTGATTTGTCTAGGAGCATTGATAATAAAATCAGGGCGGAAAATAAAGGTTTCAGTAGCAGCAGCACTATTTAATTCTGGAGTAAGACCATCATCAAAGTTTCTTTGCAAATCTACCCCACTCCAACCCACAAAAGTACCCGCTCCAATGAATTTTTTATCAGTCGCTCCTGTTAGACCAGCGATAGTCAGTAAGCCATCAGAAACGAAGATTCCCTCTACATTGGCAATGTTGGCAGTAGCAGCACTTGTGTAAATATTGTTGTAGCCAACCTTTGCTGTAACGGTAGTATCACCGCTGACAACAAACATTAGGAAACCATCTCCCCCAGTAGCCACCGTGATGATTCTGTTTTGTCCTCCAGTACTATCATCAATAGTCAGGTTGCCATTTACAAACACAATAATTTGCTCGGTATTATTCAAATTCCAGGCATTAATTTCATTGATAACTAAGTTTCCAGAGTAAAGAAAAACACCCAAAGTGTCCCCTGTCACGATTGGTTTACTAGAATTGCTTAATGTCTGAGCATTTTGACCAAATTTGTTGTAAAAATAGTCATAGTTTTCTAGAGGCACTTTGACTCCCAAAGCCTCAGCCTGCAAGGCGTTAGTTCTACCGTCAACTTCATGAATATAGACTCCTCCACCATCGCTGGTGACCACGGAGCCAGTGTCAGTCAGCGGAAACCCAGCACTATTGATCGTGCCCAATGGATCTCGCAAAATTAAAGCAGGATTGCAAGTGGGCAAGCTACAAGTACTGAAAGGAATTTTGGATTGAATATTTCCTGATGCCCAAGAACTGCCTCCCAGGGTTTGGAACCAGGAATTACTGACAGCATTGCGTTTCACAAAGAAATTAGTCAAACCTTGATTGGGTTGTTGATTAGTATATAGACAACGGAAAGGATTGGAGGGATCTGCGTTACAAGCACACATCCAGGCATTATCTGGATCTGCTGGCGGAAATTCTAGCTCCAGGGCGATGGTGTAGTCACTGCTGCTGGTGTTGGCAGTAATAGTGTAGGCAGTGTTGTTTACACTGCTCGATTTAGTTTCTCCAATTCGATCCAGAGTAATTAAGCCATTAGCAATAAAAGCAGGAGTTGTAGTAATTCCAGTACACAAATTATCCGTTCCACCAATACCCGCTGGCACAGCATTTTCATCTGCATAAAAATTACCAGCAAAAATTTGTACTGGAGTAGGCGTGGGTGTGGGAATTGGAGTCGGAGTCGGAGTCGGAGTTCCTCCTCCACTCACTGGGGTGGGAGTGGGACAGGGAATAATCTGAAATAACGTATTATCAGTCGTACATTCACAGTAAAGAAACCCAGCATCATCGCACTGATCCGCGCACCAGGTATAGGTGCCGGCACAGGTATTACCTCCGGGGAGAGGACAGTTCAGACAGGAAATAGCACAAAGGTAATCACTATTACAGTAGGTGGTGGCACCGGTGCAGTCAGGAGAACAAGAATCACCAGCATATTCACAACCATATGTTCCAGGTGTAGCACAATAATTAGGATCAACAATGGTGGGAACGGGCGTAGGTGTGGGTGTAGTGTACTGAGCAAATATCTTACCGGGAGAGAAAAAAACCAAGACAACAACCAAGATAAAGAAACTGAGTTTTTTGAGAATTAGCATTCAGTTTATTTAAGCAGGTTGAAGGAGAGGTTGCAAGTTACGGAGTGAAGTATCCCATTGGAAATTGGGTATTAGTTTGCATTAATGGCTCAAACTGCAAATGATTTATTTCATCAAAGGTAGCGGGTCCAACAAAACCAATCTTTTTAATTTCAGCTTCGCTAGCATTAAATTTAGCTAAAAGCTCTGAATTATCAGCGATTGGTCCTCCATCGGAATGATAAAGTTCATCTGGAGCACTGGAGATAGCATCAGATCCTATGAACTCTCCAGAAATTGAGCCAGTGAAATCACTGTATTCAACATGAACGATTGGTCTAACGGTTAAAGAAATGCGTGTATTAGGATCATTAGGTACTGTTTGTGCTAGAAAAACGCTATTAATCAAATTTCTTGGAGACTGATTGCCTGGTTGATAATCCTCTTCCCATGGCCATTCTGGACCGAAAATATAGTGGAAGAAAACTGAGGTTTTTCCGTCAGGCAAGAGCATTTGTTGAGTGCCAATAATAGCCTCCTTACCCTCTGGGGTAACTGTGCGATAAAAATTAGTCCAGCGACGCGGATCAGTATTTTGTTTGATGATCCCTTCCATTGCATTCCAAGCATTGTCATTAGTGCCATTAGTTATTCCAACAAGCTGAACGTTGTAGTCATAATTTAATCCTTGGGATAGAAAATAATAAAGATCATCAAGCACCAGTGTCCCCTCCGGGAATGGTTCGGCTTTCAGAGCCTCGGAAATCAAGGCGCGGCCGGACTCGATATCTGCCAGGTCGATTTCTGGATAGTTTTCAAGTTCTCTAGCGTTGGTTTGGATTTCCAGCGGAGTGACCCATTCACTGGTTTTTTCCAGGAAGAAGTAGGCCACCTCTCCCTCGGCGTTTTTGATGGTTAAGATATACTCTACTCCGGCAACGGTGGTTGACTTACCCTCAAAAGCTTCTTGTGGAAACTTCAGGGTTTCACCAGTAGCAGTGGTGATGGAAACAGTGGCTACTTCAGTAGAGGCAATCACTACCTTGTTTTCTGCATTAACTAGTTGGGTGCCATCTTCTGTGGCTTGAATGGTATAGCCAACTAGTTTGAGGCTTGATTGCTGGCTGGTAAAGGATTCTGGAGTAGGAGCAATGGCTTCAGTAGGTTTGATAGTGGGAGTGGGTTCCTGATCTATCACTTCATCTGGATTCTCTTCTGGTATCTGTCCCTCAAGAGGAGGGAGATTGCCGATGTCGGAATTATTATCTGGATAGGTGATTAACGGTTCCGTGTTATTAATTCCATTAGCGTTAGGAACAACAACTTTGGCGCAAGCGGCGGCGAATAACATGAACAGAGTTACGGTAAGAGCCCGCAATTTTGTTCCAATAGCCTTGGGTTCTCTGTTCTCGAAAATTAGATCAGTTGCGGCTTTCTCAGCTTTTTTAGCTAGAGACTTAGCGCGTAGAATATTGGTTTGGTTGAAAACTCCCTCTTTGGGTAGATTTTCTGCTACTACTTGGAATCTAGCAGCTGCTTCCAGGGCTAGTGCTAATTGAGCTTGAAGAGTAATGGCTTCAGGATCAATTTTTGAACCAAATTCAGCATCAGAGGAAATGGCCCAGGTACGAGGTCCTCTTTTGATTTTTAAATTAACTCCTGTTCCTTCTGGCTTTTCAACTAGTGAGGCTAATTGTTCAGCAGGAGGTAGTTTGGCTAATTCTTTAATTTTCTCAGGTGAAAATTCTAGTTTGGCAGTTAGAGCGGAAACATATTCGGCTACAGTTTGCCCGATAAGTTCTTTATTTCTGGCTTTAATCTCGAAATTATTAACTTCAGGAGAGACCGATTCTTTGTTTGTTTCTTCGGCTGACTCAGACTCGATAGAGGTTAACTCTTTTTCTACCATTTTTGTCTAGTGTGAAGTATAGCACTTTCTGGTAACTCGAGCAAATTATTGCCAGGATTGTCTAGTGACTTCAATGACAATTTCGTCCTCTATTTTGGTAGTCGTATCACGCACGTCAGTGGTGTAAGTGATTCCTATGCCATTACCAACTTCCATTTGAGAATAGGAAATGACAGTGGTGCCTTCACTATTGACCGAAAACACTCGCGTTTTAGCCAGTTGAGCTTTGGTAATTTCAAAAACAACAGTGCTTTCTGCTGTGCCTTTATTTAATTCCAAGACTAAAGCCACATCATCTGGGTTAATGGCTTCCTGTGCATACCAATTGGCTAGTAAGCCACTGTAGGTAGTTTTTAGAGAACCCATCACCAAAAGAGAGCTTTGAGGATTGGAAGTGGATAATTGATCCGTTTTTTCAGCAATCTTTTGTTGATCTATTTTTGCTCCAGGAGCAAACATGGTGGGACCATCTGCTTGATTTTCTTTAACTCTTTTTTGAGAAATGAATAATGCCAACCAAACTCCAAAAATGATGATTGCGACCAGAACACCAGCAATTAAAATGGGTGACTTCCACTGAATTTTATTTTCTTTTTCTGGAGAGCTTGGCAAGATGGGATTGTGAGGAACAAAATCGGTCATGTGAGTGAATTGAGATTGATGAGCTAGGTACTTGCTACTTCTATCAGTATAGCTTCTTATTTTTGCATTTGACAATAGTAGTTCCCCGCCTTGCGTTTTCCTCTGCTCTTGGTTACAATCGCGGGGTTAGTTTAAAGATCAAATAAAGAGATCAGAGAAAGAAAAAATGGCAGCAGTACCCAAAAATAAAATTACGAGAGCTGAGCGCGGCAAACGTCGAGCTGGCAATAGACCAAATTTAAAAAAAGACCTAAACACCAAAATGCCTTTGCATAAAAAAGGCTTTATGGCTTCTATTTTTAAAGCAACGGGAATGGAAAAGGAAAAATAAGAGATTGGTCAGTTAGAGAAGATAAGAAAAAATAGTATAGACACTGCTTGCATTTTTCCTACCCCTCCCCTACTGTGTAGTTTATGACCGACGCCATTGACCCCAGACATGAGAAACGTGTGCAATTGATGCAAACTTTGTTTGCGTTAATGTTTACGAGAGAAATCAAGATTCAAGAGGAAGAGACGAGCGAGGGAAGAGAAGAAAGACTGGAGGGAGATGAAATCCAGGAAACTGCTGAGTTGCCATATTTCGCAGAAGCCCAAGCAGTTTTGGCCAAAATGGCTGATATTGATCAACAAATTGTTGAACACGCGCCAGAAAGACCGCTAACAGAAATCAATCAAGTAGATCTGGCCATCATGCGCTTAATTATTTTTGAGTCCCAAACACAACAGACTCCCAAAAAAGTGCTGGTTGACGAAGCTATCGAATTGGCCAAAGAATATGGTACTGATAGTTCGTCCAAGTTTGTTAATGGTGTATTAGGAAAAGTGTTGTTAGGCGAAAAGAAAACTGAAAATTAAAAGAGAAAATTAATTATAAAAAAGAAATTAATATGCAAAGTGAAATTTTTGAGCAACTAAGAGAATTATTGGCGGTGACCACAGGTCACAATACCGAGGAAATTTTTCCAGAGAGTCAGTTAGAAGTAGATTTGGGAATTAATTTAGAAGAAGATTTTGGTAGATTGCTATCTATCATTAATCACGAATTCAAGATTGAACTAGAACCAAATCACATACTTGGTGAACTAGAAGAAGCCGAGGATACGGTGGAGCAACTGGCCAAATTGATTGAAGAAGAAGTGGAGTTGGGATAAAAATAAAAATTTTGAAATTTATAAAATGCTACCAAAATTTAAAAATAAACAATTACTAGCCACTGCCCTATCGCATCGCAGTGCTTTAAATGAAACTGATTCGGGGACTAGTGCCAAAGAATCTTATGAACGTTTGGAGTTTTTGGGTGATGCTGTGTTGGAGTTGGCTACTACTGAGTGGTTGTACGACGAGCACCCTGCTGAACCAGAGGGAATTTTGACTGCTTATCGCAGTTCTTTGGTGAAAACGACTACCCTAGCGGAAATTGCTCAGGAACTCAAATTGGGTGAGCAGATGTACATGAGTCATGGAGAAGAAGCGACTGGCGGCAGAGAAAACATTGGTTTATTGGCTGATGTTTTTGAAGCAGTAACTGGTGCTCTGTATTTAGATCAAGGTTTTGAGGCGGTTAAAAAATTCTTGCACAAGCATCTTTTTCCCAAGTTTGAGAAAATCAAAAAGAATAAGCTTTATCGGGATAACAAAAGTTTTTATCAAGAAGTGGTCCAGGCCGAGGGCTTCCCTACTCCAGTTTATGAAGTAGCTAAGGCAATTGGTCCAGATCACGACAAGGTTTTTACGATTAATGTTTTGGTAGAGGGAAAAATAACCGGTACTGGCACTGGAAAAAGTAAACAAATAGCCCAACAGGCCGCGGCCAGACAGGCGCTTGAGAAATTTGAAGAAGGAAGGTAGAATCACCCCCTAATATATTAATAGTTTAAAATTTAAAATTAATAGAAAAAAATATGCTTAAAATTAAATTAGCTCGCTTCGGCAAACGCAATCAACCACATTTTCGGATCGTGGTTAATGAGGCTAGAGACAAACGTGACGGTAGTTATACAGCTCTCTTGGGTCATTACACTCCCGCTCAAGAACCTAAAATTTTAGAAATTGACGTTGAAGCTTATCAAGCATGGATAGCCAAAGGTGCACAGCCTACTGAAACCGTGGCCAACCTTTTTGAACGTTATCAATCCAAAGATCCCTTTCCCACAAAACCAAAAAAACCTTCTCGCAAAGCTTTAGCCAAAGCTGAAGCCGCTAAAAAAGCCAAGGAAGAGGAAAAGTCAGCTCCGGCAGTTGAGACTGCTCCTGCTGAAGTTTCAGTTGAAGAGACTCCAGCCGAAGTTGAGCAGCCAGTGGTTGAAGCACCTGCTGAAGAAAAACCTACCGAGGAAAAACCAGCAGAAGCAGAAGCACCAGTTGAAGTTCCAGCCGAAGCCTTAGTTGAAAAGCCAGCCGAAGCACCAGTTGAAGAAAAAGTTGAAGAAAAAGTTGAAGAAAAAGTTATTGAAGATAAACCAATTAACTAAAAAATGAAAAATTTTGTCGAATACTTGCTCGTCCGCCTAGTTGATCACCCAGAAGATTTGGTAGTGGAAGAAGAACAAACTGATGAGGGTTTGGCGATTCATATTCGGGTGCACGCTGATGATATGGGCAGAGTGATCGGTCGTAGTGGCAATGTAATCAAAGCGATTCGTAAATTAGTACAGGTCAAAGCGGCCAAAGATGATTTGCAAGTTAGAGTGCTTCTGGACGAGTAATTAATTCGCAGGCTGTTCTAGTCCCAATGTTTCTTCCAAATTCGTAACAGTCAGTCCCTGAATACCAAATAAATCATTATTATTGCCACTGATAATTGTTGTTTGTCCTTCAATTTGAGTTGGTGAAAATTCTAAGATAGCTTGGAAAACTCGCTTTTCTTCTTCTGAAATAATTGGTAGAGCTGAGGACAAAGTTGAAGAAATTGGTTTGGTGTAATAGTAGGCGCTCAGTGATAAATCAGCTCTCGTAGCATCTTCAATTTGACTGTTGTTAACTTTTCGATCGATAGTCAAATTAGTGATGGTAGTCAGAGGAGATACTTTTTCAATTAGGTCCATAAACATTCTTACTTGTGGCAACGGTCCGACAATGGTTAGATCCAAATCCAGCCGATCATAATCGGTATTGGATTTTTTTGAACTGCCAGCCTCTTTGGCTTGAGTGCTGTCGCTGGCAATTTCACCAGGAGAAATTTCAAAATCTGTAATCGAAACCTTAGTTTCTCCTGCCACACTATTTAGATTATTCAAAAGTTCTAGAAGTGGTTTGTGAGAAGGCAAAACGCGGTTGATTTGCTCTGCTTGAGCAAATTCTGGAGAAAATTTTAATTGTTCTAACTCTTGAGCCTT
>JBDRPH010000053.1:0-21490 GCA_043827245.1 Minisyncoccota bacterium
TGCAAGACCACCAAATGATGAATTTTCGATTTAAGTTTGACCATAAGTCTTTCTCAAAGTTTATTATATGATAAAAGGGCTTGATCTGACAGCTTATGAAACAACGAATGTCCAAAATTCTCAAATATTTTCTATTAGTAGTAATCGCGCTCGCTGTAGTGCTACTTGCTGCCCTGGCAATGACTTTTTACGGCTTACGGCAGTTTACCAGGGGAAATGTCGCTCGCGCCAGCACCATTTCTCGCCTGATTTCACCGATTAGCTGGGCTACTTCTAGATTAACTTTTAGATCAATTGAGCAACTGGAAACTTGGCATGCGTTGAATCTTTTGCTTGGAAAAGGTGGTAAATACTTGGTTTTATTACAAAATTCAGATGAAATTAGAGCCACTGGGGGTTTTATTGGCTCTTACGCAATTTTGGATTTGAACAGCGCAGAGCCCCTGCGTTTGGAAATTCGTGACATGTACGATCCGAGTGGTATCAGCCAGACTTTACCTTCTCCACCCGGACAAGCGGAATACTTGAGTGAAGGCAAGGGCATGAAGCTGATTGATGCCAATTGGAGTCCAGACTTTCCTACTTCCGCCAAGCAGATTCTGCAATATTTTGCAGTAATTCCCAATGACCCACAAACATTTGATGGAGTGATCGCTTTGCCACTAACCGTGGTGGAAAACTTGCTTGAACACTTGGGGGGAATATATGTGGCGGATCAGCAACAGCTGATCGATGGAGACAACCTGGCCGCAGTGGTGCGTCAAGATCGTGAGCATTTTTTTGCCGGTAGCAGAGACAAGGCTCAATCGCTGCAATCTTTATATACTGCCCTAAAATTGAAATTGGGCCAACTGTCTTTGACCGAGATTTGGCAATTATGGCAAACGCTGGATCACGCCAAACTTCGACAAGAAATTCAAGTTTTTGCTCAAAATCCTAAGTTGCAAAAAGCCTTGGCTAGCGCTGATTTAACAGGCTCCCTGATTGCGTACCAGCCTCAAGACTTATTTATTTTTCCAGTTGAATCAAATGTGGGCATTAATAAAGCCAATCGCAAAGTGAGTAGGCAGTTGACAGCTCAAGTCAAAGACCAGCAATTAATTTTGATCGTCAAATTTCAAAATGATTTCACCAAAGCAGAACGACCCGTCCTGCCAGCTGATTCTAATTATGCGGTAGCTCCACATCTGGCCTATGTTAATTATTATCGATTGCTCACCAGGCCAGATATGACGGTAGAGAGTATTGAGCTCAATGGAGAGCCGATCCTGGATTGGGATGAAACAGAAATTACTAGTGCGGCAGGGGTAGCTTATAAACAGATTGGCTTTTTATTAGTGGTGTTAGAGCAAGAGCAGGCGACGGCACAGATTGAATTTGCTATTCCGCCCATCGATCGGCCTCACCTCATTATTCAGCGCCAAGTAGGATTGAGCTATATCTCTATTGCTGACAGTATAGAATAAGGAAATTATGTTAGTGACTATTGATCAAATTCAAGAATTGTCGGACGAAACACAATCATTTTTGCAAACGGCCAATCGAAAGAGTTGGCAGGAGGAATTGGATGTCCTACAACAAGCGTCAGCAAAGCCTGGTTTTTGGGATCAACCTCAAGCCCAGACTGAAATTCAGCGCTTAGCTTGGTTGCAACATCGGCTAGACTCACTGACTGAATTGGGAAGTTTGCTTGATGACTTGCAAGCCTTCACCAATTTGAATGCTGAAGAACAGGCTGCCTTTGCCAAAGAAGCAAATAAAAATTATTGGCGGTTAGAAAAACTACTGACCAAATTAAAGTTGGAAAAATATTTGAGTGGCAAATATGACAGTGCGGCGGCACTTTTATCTATTCACCCTGGACAGGGAGGGACAGAAGCCATGGATTGGGCCGAGATGCTCTCCAGAATGTATGCTCGCTATTTTGAGCGAACTGAATGGAAATATTCACTTATTTCAGAAGTTAAGGGAGAAGAGGCGGGCATCAAAGAAGTGATTTATGAAATTCAAGCGCCTTTGGCATATGGTTATCTAAAACATGAGCAGGGCACTCACCGCTTGGTGCGTCTGAGCCCCTTTAACGCTGATAATTTACGCCAGACCTCGTTTGCCTTAGTAGAAGTTACTCCTTTGATTGAAGATACTGATGAAATTGAACTGAAAGATGCTGATCTGGAGTGGCATTTCACTCGCTCTGGAGGAGCTGGCGGTCAAAATGTAAATAAAGTTAACACTGCGGTCGAACTTAAACATCTACCTAGTGGTGTTGCGGTACGTTGTCGCGAGGAAAGAAGCCAAGCCCAAAATCGAGAAAAGGCTCTCAAGATGCTCAAGTCTCGTTTGGCTATTCAAGCAGAAGAAGAGCGCCAACAGACGTTGGCCAAAGAAAAAGGCGAGCATACCAATGCTAGCTGGGGAACTCAGATCAGAAACTATGTTTTACACCCTTACCAACTTGTTAAAGATACTCGTACCAAAGTAGAAACTACGGATTCGGCGGGAGTATTGGACGGCGATCTAGAGCAGTTTATCGTAGAGGAAATTAAATTGGGATAAAAAGCCAGGGCAAGCCGGAAAAATTATTTTTACTATTCACTATTGGCTTAATATTGTATGATTAAAAACATGTCAGATAAGCCCACCCATATTCGCACCGAGGATCTAGATGATTCTCCCACCCCGACCGATCGGTCGAGTACTATCAATCAACCAGTTGACGGCAAGCCGGCAACGGGACAAAATCAGCCAGCCCTCAATAAAACCGTAAAGATGTCATCTCTAGATTTGGAAAAAGAAACGAAGCAATCAGCAAACAAAAAGACAGGAACACCCATGACTACTAAACAGCGCAAAACTTTTTTAATCTTAGGATCTGTAGCTGTTGTGGCGGGATTGGTCACTGGCTATGGAGCATTTCGTTTGAAAATTAAATCTACCGGATCTTCTCCGACTGCCAGCCAGCAAGTGGCTGGTGAAGTAATTAATAATGGTGATGTATTTGGAGTGAAAGATGATCAAACTTTCAAAGATAGCGCAGAGGGATATCTAGAGAAGGGTGGAATGGATGGTGAAGGTTCCCATAGTTTATTGCGCGAGGGAGGCCCCAGCCAAACGGTTTATTTAACTTCTTCTATTACCGATCTTGATAAATTGGTCGGAATGAAAGTTAAGGTTTGGGGAGAAACCTTCAAAAGTCAAACAGCTGGTTGGTTAATGGACGTGGGTCGTGTGCAGGTGGTTGAAAAAGAAGCCACCCCACCAGTGGAGGAATAACTTTTACCAATTTTTTCACCTAGTTAAACACTTTCTTAGTCTGTTATTATGGAGTTCTAATCATGATTAATTTTTCAGCAGTTACCAAACGTTTCGGAGATGGCACGGTGGCTTTAGATAAGGTGTCTTTTCAGATCAATCCGGGAGAATTAGTAGTAATTACCGGTCCTTCTGGAAGTGGTAAGACTACCTTAATGCGTTTGCTGATTCACGATTTTGTACCCACAGAGGGTAGCGTGGCATATAAGGGCAAACAACTAGAGAGTATTGCTGCCGACAAAATTCCTTATCATCGACGCAAAATCGGAGTAGTTTTCCAAGATTATCGCCTTTTATCGGAACTTAACGTTTGGGAAAATATTGCTCTGCCTTTGTCAATCATGGGCAAGCCAGAGGAAGAGATTGAATCCAGAGTGACAGACTTATTAAATTTGGTGAATCTCATCGACCGAGCCCTAGTTTTCCCCAAACAGTTGTCAGGAGGAGAGGCGCAACGGGTGAGTATTGCCAGAGCATTGGCTACAGGTCCCAGTGTTATTTTTGCTGATGAGCCAACTGGCAACTTGGATAAAAAATCCAGTTTGGGAATTGTCAAATTGTTGCAGCAAATTAATTCTTTGGGTACGACCGTGTTGATTGCCACCCACGACATTACTCTTTTGGATTATTTAGAAAATGAACGTCATCTGGAACTGGATAAAGGTGAATTAATTAAAGATACCAGGCCAGGCAGGGTTCAAGAAAAACCAGCGGAAGAGGATGAGTCAGAAGAATCAGAGAAAGAGGATGAACCAGAAGAACCAGAAAAATCAACAGAATCGGTAGAATCTGCAAAACCAACGACGGAATCGGCTAAAAAATCTGAAAAACCTAAACCGCAGAAAAAACCTAAAGATAATAAAGAAAAAACAACCCCGTCCGTTGAACAGTCAGATGAAAAAGAAATAGCTGGCGCTGAGGATCAAGCAGAAGAAAAACCTCTAGCAGACGAGTTTAAGGAAGTTGCCACTCATTCCAAACCAAAAAAACCCTCACTGTTTAGTAATTTCAGCAAAAACTTAACCTCGCTCAAGCTGCCGACTTTTGGTAAGAATAAGAAGTCAGCAAAACCGAGTAAAATGGAATCTGCCAAACAAGTAAAAACAGAGGAAAACGAGGAGCACCATGAGTAAAATGCAAGACGCCCTAGTGGCTATTCGCCGCACTCCCTACCAGAGTACGGTGGCTATTTTGATGGTCACCATCACTTTTTTTGTAGCTTATATGTTTTCGTTATTTGCCGCCGGCACCAACGCCGTTTTGCAGTTTTTTGAAACTAGACCACAAGTAATTGCGTTTTTTAACATCGATGCCCAATCTTCTCAAGTAGAAAGCTTAGCTAGCACCATGCAGGATCGTTCTTATGTGGAAAAAGTGAACATTATTTCCAAAGAGCAAGCTTTGGAAATTTACAGAAACGATCATCGAGAAGATCCCTTGCTTTTGGAATTAGTGACAGCCGATATCCTGCCAGCTAGTGTCGAGGTTTCCGGAAGGACAGCCGATTCTTTAGTTCAAATTCAAACAGATTTGAGTGGTGCTCCCGGAGTAGAAGATGTAGTTTATCAAGAAGATATCGTGAAAAACATTCGTCAGTGGACTGATGTTGTGCGCATCAGTGGTTTTGTAGCCACCGGCACGCTGGGAATAGTATCATTCTTATCGATTGTGACTTTGGTAGGTATGAAGGTTTCAGCCAAACGCCACACCATTGGTGTCATGAACATCATTGGTGCCACTAATTGGTATATTAGCGGGCCATTTGTGTTAGAAGGGATGTTATACGGCGTGATTGGTTCCTTGGTGGGTTGGATTGTGATGTATGCCTTGCTGCTTTATGCCACTCCTTGGATTGAAGAATTTATGGGGGGAGTAATGAGTATGCCTCTGCCCTGGCAAATTTTCGTCTGGCAGTTAGGTGCCGGCACACTGTCCGCAATTATCTTGGGTGCTGGTGCCAGCTTGCTAGCCGTTCGCCGAATGTTAAAGCGATCTTAAGCAATTTTCATTATGAAACCAAGATTTTCCTTTAAACGATTGATGCTGGGCTGTTTGCTACTCATTGGCAGTTTATTTCTGGTAGTAAACCAAACCCAGGCGCAGGAGTGCGAGCAATACAATAGCTGTCCTGCAGACGATCAACAATGTCTTAAGGACAAAAAAAGTTGCTTAGAAAATGCCATTGCTGGCACTAGACAGCAAGCAACTACTCTTAAAGGTGCCATTAGTTTGCTCAATGGTCAAATTGCCCTTCAGCAATTGCAAGTAAACCAAACCCAGGCAGAAATTTACCAATTAGAAATAGAAATAGATGAGCTGTCTCAGCGCATTGAGGGTCTCGGATATTCTCTGGATCGATTGGGCACAGTTTTGATCGAGCGAGTGCGTACGCAATACAAACAAAGTCGCTCCGCTCCGGCCTTAAGTTTGTTGGGTGCTAATAGTTTGTCTGACCTGGTAACACAAGCGAAGTATTTATTGCTTGCTCAACGACAAACTGCTGTCACCATGGAAAAAACCGAGAATCAACGCTTGGCTTATGATGAACAGAAAACTTTAAAAGAAGAAAAACAGAATCAATTAGCCGCTAAAAGACAGCAGCTTGAAGCAGAAAAAGCCATTATTACTCAAAAACGAACTGAAGAGCAGAATCTATTAAATATTACTAATAGCAGTGAACAGCAATATCAAAGTCTTTTAAATGAAGCTAATAGACAACTAGCCGCCTTTAGTCGATTTGTTATTAGCCAGGGTGGCGCGTCTATTCTGAGTGGTCAAACCTATGATGATAGCGGTTGGGGTAAATATTATTCTCAGCGTGATTCTCTTTGGGGGAGTAAGGGCATTGGTGCATCAAGTAGCTCAATGGCTGAGTATGGTTGTTTGGTGACTTCAATGGCGATGATTACTTCGCATTATGGCAAAAGCTTAACTCCAGGTCAGATTGCTGAGAGTACCGCTCCTTTTGTTTTCCCCACCGCATATATGATTCAAGGAACGTGGAATGTTAGTGGAGTAAGTGCCACTCGTACTAGAGTGGGCTATTCTGTTGCTGCCCTCGATTCTGAATTATCAGCGGGTAGGCCAGTAGTAGTCGGTATTGGAGGCGGCCCAGATCACTTTATTGTTATCAAAGAGAAAAAAGATGGCAATTACATTATGCATGATCCATTTATTAAAGATGGTCATAATCTAAATTTCACAGATCATTACTCGTTAGGTAGTATTTCAGCTGTTGATCGAGTTACTGTCAACTAATTTTTTTTATAAGAGTTTTGCCGTTGTTGTTGTCAGATTTCGTTTGCGCTAAATAAATTTCCTTTCAAATTATTGATTGAGGACGATCCTTCGGTCTTGGCTAAGACGAAAGGGTGTGATAATCTAAGAATCTCAGTTAAAAATAGAAAGAGAATCTGTTTATGGCAAAGACCACTCCTCCCAAATATTTAGATGATGCTTTCGCCGAGATTTGTGATGAAATGCTAGCAACTTTTATCAGTAAACATAAAGATTATGGCAAAGGCAATATCCTGGACACCGGGGAACTGGGTATTGTTTTTCGTATCAATGACAAATTGAGACGTTTGCAGAATTTACGCGAATCTGGAAAAACTCCTGCGAATGAAGCCATTGAAGACACTTGGATGGACATCGGTGTTTATGCCGTGCTTGCTTTGCTTCTAAAATCAGGTAAATTCAAAAAACTCAATTTGAACCCCAAGGTTTAGGCAAATTTTTCAAAAAAATAAATTGACTTCTGATATATTTTGATATATATTCTGGCGAGTATGTACGCCTGTTACTCTTAAAAAGGAACCATGGTAGAAAAAATAAAAAAATCGACTTTTCCTTTGGATTTGATGCACGTTGTCCAAGAGGGAAAAAAACACACAGAATTTTCTCGCAGAATGGATTTTTTATTGACAACTAGAAAAACAAGCATAGATTTTATAACTTCTTCAGAAACCAACCGATTTTCTATAAATGTAGAACAAGGTCGACAAATCACCGAAGTTAATAATTCAGAAATTCCAGCCTCAGCCAAGCCTATGATAATGTGTGTTTGGGATAAATCAGGCTCAGTGATAGAAACGATTTTTATTAGTAGTGAAGTGAGAAACAAAAAGTTATGGCTCTCAGGCAATAATCAAATCAATAGCGTGGAGTCTGTTGTTGTTCCTCATCGTTTACTCGAATCGGTTGTGTCAAAGATAGAGAGAAGTTTTTCAAATTAGACGTGATTGGGACAATAAAAGTGATCAGAGCGATGAAAACGAAGCTCAGATGCTTCTAGGGACTTTGAAAATTATTTTTCGGTTGGTAGCTGGCAAAAGCAAGTGTTATACAACTTGCCTAAATTAAAGATTGTCACTTGTTTACCTCTGTAACTCAAAACCCCTTGTTTTTTCAATTTAGCCATTTCAATACTGGCTGTTTCTCTGGTAATACCAGTCATGGCGGCGATGCGTTTGTGGGTGAGGGGAAAGTCGATGACAACCCCTTGTCCTTTGACGGCAGGCTTGCCTGCCGAAGTGGCAGGCTTACCAAATCGCTGGGCATTAAAGTAAAGAGTGGCGGCGATTTTGCGACTGGCGGTGCCGAATACCAGAGCTTCTGTTTTGGAAGCCATGGCATTAAGACCAGAAGCTAGGCGTACTAATAACTCTTGCATCACCACGGGATTTTTTTTCAGGAAATGCAAGACTTCTTTGACTGGAGCTCGACGAGTCACCACTTTGGTTAGCGTTTCATAGGAGCAATCATTGATAATGCCTTGGAGAACAAGTGAGATGGGTAAATATGAACCAGGTCGATAGATGTTGAGAATAAAATCTTCGCCATTTTCCGATACTACCTGTTGGCTGACGTAACCTTCTTGCAGATAATAAACGAAAGGTATGTCCTCATCTGGTCGATAGATTACTTCGCCCGATTTAAAGCTTTGGCTGGGATATTTTTCAAAAAAATCTTTGAGCTGATCAGCCCCAGCCTCTCTATTAAATGATTTTGCCATGGTCGTAGTATACCAGGGGAAACTAGTTTTCTTGTGATTTATTGATTAGCAACCCAGCGAGTTAAGGCACTGTGTTTGAGCGTCGCCGGCAGGAATTTGATCGCAGACAGAGCAATCTAAATCCAAATCACCTTCCGTAGCAGAATCACTTTGCTCTGGCATCATTTCCTCAAAGGTTTCCATTTGGGCGGCAAAGTCAATAAACTCAATGTTACTGGGCAGTACGAATTTGCTGTTATCTGGTCGCCATGGTTGACAGTCAAAATCCATCGGCTCGTTTTCATCAAAACTAGCTTGTTCTGCTTGACCGTCATTAGCCTCAGGCCAAAGCTGATTATCTTCTGGGTCAATTTTCATTTTATAGCCTTCTTTCATTTCAGAAGACCAGAAATAACTGTATTCGCCATCTTGGAGAATATAAGACTGTGCTGTGATGCCATCTTCTTGTTGTGTTTCAAATGAGCCATGAAATTTCTTACCGCCATCAGCTATATAGACCGTACCGCTGGTGACATTTCCTTCTTCATCTGAATTAGAGAAAGTACAGGTGTAATCTTTACCCATAGCCATCAGTTCAACAAAATTGGTTGGCTTTTTGCCACCCAACATGTTTGGACCGGGTCCTGCCTGGCGAGACCATAAAAAAACGCCTAAGGCGCCGACAATTAATAGACCAAGAATCAGGGGAAGTTTTTTCTTCATATAGTAATTATCTTACTATGAAGTGCCACATTTTGAAAAGCTCAAACAATTTCTTAATTTTTCAATAAAGAACCATGAAACTTACCATTTTCCATGGCATGTTTCAGATTTTTCAAATCATTACCATTCATAATCAAGACAGTGACGTCATTTTTTTGGCATAGTTTGGCTGCGATTGGATCAAATGGAAGATTCATCCCGGGAATCCATTCATCACCAATCATTTCTCTATAATCCTTCCAACTCATTTCTTCAATGGGTTTGGCATCGGGGTTTTTCTTGGGATCATCACTATAAACTTGGCTTACGTTGGTTAAATTAACAATAAATGGAGCCTTAATTCTCTCAGCTAGCTTCGAGGCTACATAGTCAGTAGACCAACCGGGTTTCCAGCCTCCAGCCACGACTACGTCCGCGTCAAAGTCTATATTACTTTTTTCTGGATTTGTTATGATTGCGGGCTGAGCTAGATCATAAAAAACTGTTCTCATCAGGTGGGCATTGATTCTTGTGGTATGTACACCCAGCCAATCTAGATCATCTTTGGTGACGGCATCACCCAAGATTTTTTTGGTGCCTTGTTGGAAGATTCTAGTTAGTTCACCACCACCAGTAATCAATAAAAACTTCCATCCCTTACTCACCTGATCCAAAACAAAAGCCCTGAAAGATTTGATAAATTCCGCACTAATGCCCCCAGGGAAGATCATAGATCCTCCTACAGAGATAACAATTCTCTTAGTCTTAGTTTTATTTATTGGGAAGGTCGGCATAATGCGGGTCCTTATGATCTTTACTTATATCCGGCAATTCTAGATCACAAGAGGGCTAATTGCAATCTCATACATCACCGGTATGTATGTTTGCTATATCAGTTTGATATATTAGTTCAATGATTTTAGGCTACGGACTATCCTGAAAAGTCCTTGTCAACAATCACGATTTTTATTATCTATCTATCAACTTATATTTTATTATTTGCGTAAAGTAGCTCGTTGTATAATTAACGCAAAACAGCAAAAAGCCTGATAACTCATGGAGTTTTGCAATAATATGAAAAAAAATCCAGAAAATGTGAATAAATTTGCACTAATTGGTGCGCAAAGTGTTGGAAAAACAACGATGCTCAATATCCTTAGGGATCGACTTGCCAGCAGTCTTCCTAATGTAGTTTTTATCGACGAGGGAGCTCGTTTATTTTTTGATAGTAATCCGCAAATAACTAGTAGGTCTGCAGATGTGCAGGAACAAATTCAAAATTTTGTCTTGGAAAGAGAAAAACTGCTCTGCGAACCTGATACAAAATTGATAATTTCTGACAGATCCGTGATTGATCCGGTTGTTTTAACTAAAATTTGGGATACAGAGGAGAACGCAACAAAGCTTCACAGTAACGTGGCGGACTGGCTTATAACTTATACCTTGTTTTTTCTTCTTAGCCCTGAGGGGGTCCCCTCAGTTGCAGAGCCAAATAGAAAAGAAACTGATGAAGAGCGTATAGCAATTCACGATACTTTTATTTCATATTGTACTTCCAATAATCTTCCCTATGTTGAAATTATTGGCTCGCTGGATGAAAGAACCAAACAAATAGAAGAAATTATTCTTCAAAGCATTAAAGATGCGGCGATTTTGAGTTGAGTGGGGATAAAAACACTTATTTTAATTTTCTAGATCATTAAATATTTGTTTTAGTACAAAGGTTTGCGGAAGTTTAATTTTCATCAGAGAAGACCAAAGCATTAACCTGAATTCTTTTGAGACTTTATTTAAAGATTCTAAGATAAAGTTTTTAAATAATTGAACATTTTCAATTGGTTCTAATTTAGCAAAAGCCTCTAGAACAATATCCTGATCCCACCTTGATTCTTCAGTTAATTTCATGACTTGATTTAAAGTTAGTAACCCTTCTAATTTAGCAAAAGCATCTCTAATAACACTCTGATCCCATCCCGACTTTTTAGCTAATTTCATGACTTGATCAGCAGTTAATAATCCTTCTAATTTAACAAGAGAGTCTCGAATAACATTATGATCCCAGCCAGACTTTGTAGCTAGTTTCATGATTTGATCTGCAGTTAATGATCCTTCTAATTTGATAAGAGCCTCTCGAACAATATTCCAATTCCAGTTCAACTCTTCAGCTAGTTGCATGACTTGATCTGCAGTTAATGACCCTTCTAATTTAGCAAAAGCCTCTCTAATGACACGCCAACTCCAGTTCCACTCTTCAGCTTGTTTCATAATTTGATCTGCAGTTAATGACCCTTCTAATTTAGCAAGAGCCTCTCGAACAATATTCCAACTCCAGCCCGACTTTTTAGCTAATTTCATGACTTGATCTAAAGTTAGCAACCCTTCTAATTTAGCAAAAGCTTTTCGAATAATATCTCGATCATAGTCCGATAATTTAACCAACTTCATGACTTGATCTAAAGTTAATAACCCTTCTAATTTAGCAAGAGCCTCTAGAACAACATCCTCATCCCAGTCCGACTTTTCAGCTAATTTCATGACTTGATTTAAAGTTAACAAGCCTTCTAATTTAGCAAAAGCCTCTCGAGTAACATCCCGATTCCAGTCCGACTTTTCAGCTAGTTGCGTGACTTGATCTGCAGTTAACAATCCCTCTAATTTAGCAAAAGCCCCTTTAGTAACTTGCCAATACCAGTTCGACTTTTCAACTAATTTCATGACTTGATCTGCAGTTAATAAGCCCTCTAATTTAGCAAGAGTCCCTAGGATAGCATTCTGATCCCAGCCAGATTTTTTAGCTAGTTTCATGACTTGATTTGCAGTTAGTGACCCTTCTAATTTGGCAAAAATTTCTGGAACAGCACGCCAATTCCAGTCCGACTTTTTAGCTAGTTTTATGACTTGATCTGCAGTCAGTGACCCTTCTAATTTAACAAAAGCCTTTTGAGCAACATTCCAATTCCAGTTAGACTTTTCAGTTAATTTCATGACTTGATCTAAAGTTAACAAGCCTTCTAATTTAGCAAAAGCTTCTTGAACAATATCCTCATTCCAGTTAGACTTTTCAGTTAATTTCGTGACTTGATCTAAAGTTAACAAGCCTTCTAATTTAGTAAGAGCCTCTTTGGTAACATCCCAACTCCAGTTCGACTCTTCAGCTAATTTCATGACTTGATCGGCAGTTAACAAGCCTTCTAATTTAGCAAAAGCCTCTCTAATAATGCGCCAACTCCAGTTAGATTCTTTAGCTAATTTCATGACTTGATCTACAGTTAAAAATTCTTTTTCTTTTTTAGAAATTAGAGATTTTTTTGCTCTAGTTTTCCAAAAAGTTGGTAGTTCCGCTATTTGCGAATCGATTTCTTTTAAATTTTGATCTGCGCCAATTTTTAGAAGCAACTCAATAAAATCAACAAGGTCATATTGTTGATGGAAAAAAGGTGCTGATAAATCTAGATGCACTTTTTTAATGATTCCACCCCCATAAGAATAGCCACTCAAATTAAATCTTAATTCAGCTGTCATGATGCCACTTTTTTGATTTTCTCGTACAGTACTTTCGTTTGAACCAAATAAATTTCGGAAAGTAAAGATCTTTCTTCCCGACTGATCATCAAAGTGCAGATGTAGAGAAGCTCCTTTGAAACGGGTCATTTTTGCCCAATACCACAAATCAAAGAGCTGTTTTCGATATTGGTTATCGAAAGGCAAAAACTGGTCATTTCTTCTGATTTCTGGCATGGGAAGGAAGTCGCTGTCTTTGCCCGAATCAAAACCATCCGGCAGATGACCAAATAAAACCAAGGGAATACCTTCCATTTCTAGGCCAACCTTTGCCTGATTTTGATCAGTTCTAGATTCTGGATGGAGTTGATATGTCAACTCATGCTCTAGGGGATGATGAAGATGATTAGTTTTCAAAATATTCAAAAATACAATACTGGCATCTCTATTATTCATCTCAAAATGAGCGATAAAATCAAAAAATGTTTTTAGATATTCGCCAGACGGCCCATGTAAGTTATTTTCTGTTAAAAATTCTATTTTTTCAGCTATTTTTTCCAACAACATTGGATTATCTATTTTGAAAGTAGACGATTTATACAGAAAAGATTCCACGAGGATGGTTAAATATTCAGAAAATTTAGCAAGATGTCTGATTTGTTCATCGTTTCGATCATTGATTATTAGAAGCTCTTCAATGCTTCTATCTAAGACATCATAAAACTCAATCAATGATTTTTTTTCTAGTGTTTGAATGAAGTCTAAATTAGAAACATCAACGAATGCTGTTTCTGGTAGAAAATAATCTGCAATATCTTTTCCTGAGATACCTTCTTCAATTAATCTGGCTTTTTCGCCTTTTCTAATTTTTTCTAGAGGAGATTTTAATAAAATTTTTGAAGCTTCAGACAAGGTGGGTAACTCAGCTTTAGATGTTTCAATTTGATTTTTGATTTCCTCGATCGGGGAGTCCAAATTTTTTGCTTTAAACAAACTATCGAAATAATTGAGTGGGCTACTCAAGTAAAAGATAAGATTTTTATCTAGCTCCGGTTTGCCATTTTCGGTCAATTTTGCAGTCGTTTCGGTGTCTGGTCTCAAAACTTCAATTTCAGGTTCTGGAATGGTTAATATGGTGGTCGCTGTTGGTAGTGCAATTTTTGCTTCTGGTTGATAGTGATCTGGAACAAATAAGTTAGATATTATTTGTTTGAAATTTGGTGGCGAACTCGATCCAGAAGGCTCAGGATCAGGGGTGAAAATCTTGTTTACATTTATATTCTCCTGAGTCATATAGATATTTAGTTTAGAGCAAATTAGATGTGGGAAAAAGACTACTTTTTATTTATGAGGAGTTTTTTTCTGAAATGGGCGGAAGGGGTGGGATTCCCCGCCACGGCGGGGTAAACTTCTCATCCCAGTCTACAACTGCCCATTATCACCAACTTTATTGGTGCTACTGGTCAGTGCGGAAGGGGTGGGATTCGAACCCACGATGCCGTGAGGCGCCGGTTTTCAAGACCGGTGCAATAAACCACTATGCGACCCTTCCATCTCTAGATCAAATTTCTTTATTTGATTGTCTAATTGTATCACGCATCATCTGGTACTACTGGCAAAGTTGCTGGGAGCTAGTGTATAGTAAAAGCAATGTCCGAACCTGCCGCAACTGCTGTCCATAGTGCTCTTCGTGGTCAAACAACGACTGGGGGAGTCGCAGATCATCCATTGGATAGACTTAGGGCCGCCCAACAAGAAGCCGCAAGTTCTGCTAGCCGATCAGTTGATCAATCAGTCGATCAATCAATCCCCGAGAATCAAGCCAGTGAGAGGGCAGCCCAACGCGTGGCCGCCAATCTTCCCGAAGATCTTCGTTTGGAGCGCTCCAGAGTAGCTCCTGGTTTATACAAACCAGTGCCTGAGCTGATAGTTTTTCAGTGGACAGCTCCCAGCAGACCTTTCAAAAAACGTCAGCGTCAATTTTTTGTGACGGTGACAGTGATTGCTTTATTAGTGTCGCTCATTTTGTTTTTTTCTGGTCAATTTTTGCCAATTGCTGTAGTGGCTTCAGTTTTATTTTTGATGTATGTACTACAAGTAGTTCCTCCTCAGAATATTGAACACCAATTGACTACTTTCGGTATCAAACTAGAAGATAATTTGTATTATTGGCAGGAGATGGGGCGGTTTTGGTTTGATAAAAAGTTTGACCAGTTATTGCTCAACATAGAAACACTACGTTTCCCAGGCAGAATTACCATGGTTTTGCCCGAAGAGCATCAAAAAGAAGTCCGGGAGATTCTGGCCGAAGTGTTGTTGGAGCAAAAACCGGAGTTAACTACCTTTGAAAAAATTTCCCAGTGGTTTCAAGAAAAAATTCCCTTGGAATAAATTTCTCAAATTTGAGTTTTGAAAAACTCCAAAACTTCGGCTGTGTGATTGTCTGGTTTCACTTTTTCCCAGACTTTAATGATTTTTCCTTGAGGATCAATAATGAAAGTAGAACGAATAATACCTTGGTAGATTTTTCCAAAACGCTTTTTTTCTCCCCAGGCGCCAAAAGCTTCTAGTAATTGATGATTTGGATCAGACCAAAGCTCAAAGTTAAGCCGATGTTTTTTGGCAAATTTTTGATGAGATTCAGGGCTGTCTTTACTCACACCAATCACTCGCACGCCAAGTTTTTTTAGCTCATCATTAGTATCTCGGAAATTACAAGCCTCGGTAGTGCAGCCTGGGGTGTTATCTCTAGGGTAGAAATAGAGCACTAGATATTTTCCTAAGGTGTTTTTAAGTGAGATAGTTTTGCCTTGAGCATCTTGAACAGCGATGTCTAGTGGGGCAAGTGTATTTGGTTTTAACATTTCTGTCGGAGAGACAGGACTCGAACCTGCGACCTCACGCACCCCATGCGCGCGCGCTAGCCATCTGCGCCACTCTCCGTTTGAGCAATTTGATTGTACCAGATAACATTGGTGTTTGAGCAAGTTTAACTTGTTACGGTTGATGTCAGAATCAGTGTGTATACTTGAGAAAAATCCCGATCAAGCCGAGCAATTTCGTGACTTGCGACGCTCACTCGTTTAGGGTAATGTATGGGTATAAATATACCGGAAAGGAACAAGATGGCTCGTAAAGCCTCCTCATCAACTAAGATTCAAACAGAAGCCAATGCTACCAAGAGTGGCAAAACTGAAGCAGTCAATATTGCCATGCAACAAATTGAACGCAACTTTGGCAAGGGTTCGATCATGAAGTTGGGCGAATCGCTCGAAAATATGCCCAAAGTACCGGTAATTTCTACTGGTTCACTGTCACTCAATTTGGCTTTGGGTATTGGTGGTTATCCCAGGGGTAGAATCATCGAGATTTATGGTCCAGAAGCTTCTGGAAAAACAACGCTTTGTTTGCATGCCATTGCTGAAGTGCAAAAACATGGTGGCACGGCGGCTTTTATTGATGTAGAACACGCTTTAGATCCGGTACGGGCCAAGAAAATCGGTGTCAATTTGGAGGAATTATTGATTTCTCAACCAGATTATGGCGAACAGGCTTTGGAAATCGCCGAAACATTAATTCGCTCTGGTGGAGTGGAAATTGTGGTGGTTGATTCAGTGGCGGCCTTAGTGCCCAAATCTGAGATCGAAGGTGAGATGGGCGACCATCAAATGGGTACTCAAGCCAGATTAATGTCGCAAGCGATGCGCAAATTGACGGCCGCGATTAGTAAATCTAATACCCTCATGATTTTTACCAACCAGATTCGTATGAAAATCGGTGTAATGTTTGGTTCTCCAGAAACAACTAGCGGAGGTAATGCGCTCAAGTTTTATGCTTCCCAGAGATTGGATATTCGCAAAATAGGCAATATTCAAGAAGGAGAAGACATTGTTGGCTCCAGACATCGAGTAAAAGTCAAGAAAAATAAAATTGCCCCACCTTTCAAAGTAGCTGAGTTCGACATGGATGACAACGGTATTTCCAGAGAAGGAGACGTGGTCGATATCGGTGCCGACAAGGGTGTGCTGGAAAAAGCTGGCAGTTTTTATAAATACAAAGGTGAGGTTTTAGCTCAGGGTAGAGAAGCCGCTAAAGCCAAGCTAATGGCAGAGCCGGCACTACGCAAAGAAATCGAAAAGAAAATTTGGGAAGCTATCCAGACGAAATAAAAAGGCTGGTTTTGGCTATTTTTGCTCGATTTGTTCAAAAAAAAGTGCCGATAAATCAGTTTTTTTAACTGATTAGATTGGGGTATTTTTCATTGACTAAGCCGAACTTCCGACGTATAATGCCTTTCAGCTTGCAAAAAGTGAGCAGAACAACTATTTAGAAAAGATTATTCGTTACAGTAATGAGAAACCATTTATTATTTGGCATTAAACATCAACTACTTGTGACTACCCGCCATTTGGCGGAATGTTCTGACTGAACCCTCGGGTTTTCTTCATCATTTTTGCTAGCGAACTTGTCTGTTTGAGTTTTTATTTTCCTAAATCTAGAAACTGGAATTGGCAATCGTAAATAATTTTTGGTAAAAAAAAGGTATATATGACATTTTTTTATAACCTTTCAAAGGTTTTTGGAGAGCAAACTAAGTCTGCTGGCAGAAAACCTCTTAATAAATCAGGCAAACCAGGGTCCGCACGTCGTACGGAGCCTGCTCGTCAGGGTGTGCCTACTCGCCCAGCCGATGCTGGCAAACAGTTGAAAAATACTGTTCGCTCAGATCATTCTGTGGCTCAAAATGAGAAACCAAGTCGAGAGAATTTACATCAAGCCAAGACAATGGTTAATGAGGCCCAAGCCAAAGCTAGGGAGATTATTGTTGGAGCAAAAGATGAGGCGCTAGCAATTCATACTGATGCGGAGAAAAAAGCTCGCAAACTGGAAAAACAGCTAGAAGATCAACAGCATTTTTTGGAAGACAAACTCAATAGACTCGATGAGCGTTTAAATGGTTTGGAAAATAAAGAGCAGTTTCTCAAAGATGAACGAGCTCACTTGGATAAATTACGCCAAGACCTAGAAAAAGCCAAGCAGACTGTGGCAGAAAAGTTACAGAAAGCAGCCAAAATGACTGCCGAAGAGGCTAAAAAGCTATTAATGGAGGGTCTGGAAAAGAAAATGGCTGAGGAAATGTCTCAGTACATCAGACAACGTGAAGAAGAGGCCAAACAAGAAGCGGATGAAAAGGCGGCAGAAATCATCATTGAGGCCATGAAATATGGTGCCACTGATCATGTCGCAGAATATACCGTCTCGATTGTAGATTTGCCTTCAGAAGAGACCAAGGGCAAAATTATTGGTCGATCTGGAAGAAATATCCATGCTTTCGAGCGAGTGACTGGAGTTGATGTAGATCTGGACGCTTCTCCTACCGAGGTTAAACTTTCCAGTTTTGATCCGGTACGACGTGAAATTGCCAGAGTCAGTTTGGAGCGCTTGATCAAAGACGGTCGGATTCAACCGGCGCGAATCGAAGAGATTGTTGCCAAAGTGACTACTGAAATTAATAAAATTATTTTTGAAGCAGGAAAAAATCTCTGTCACACTGTGGGTGTTTACAATTTGCCTTCAGAATTAATTGCGATGCTTGGCCGTTTCAAATATCGTTTTTCTTATGGCCAAAACATGATTACTCATACCATTGAGGAAACCAAGATTGGTACTAAATTGGCTCATGAGTTAAATTTGGACGTCAATACGGTTAAATTGGGTTGTCTGCTTCATGATATCGGTAAAGTAGCTGAAGATCCTGATGACAATCACGTAGCCTTGGGTGTGAGAACCGCCAAGAAGTTTAATATGTCTCAGGCAGTGATCGACTGTATCGCTCAACACCATGAGGACGAACCTTTTTCTGGTCCTGAGCAAATGGCAGTTTACGTAGCCGATGCTATTTCTGGCGCTAGACCAGGAGCTCGTTACGAGAATCACGAAGAATATATCAAACGTTTGGAGGATTTGGAAAAGATCGCCACTGACTATCCAGAGGTGAAGCAAGCCTATGCAGTGCAAGCCGGTCGAGAACTGCGAGTATTGCTAGAGCCGGAAGCTTCCAAAGACGATGATGTATCGGTGCTGGCAATCAAGATTCGTGATGAAATTCAGGAAAAAGTAATGGTACCAGGCAGTGTCCGGGTGACTGTTATTCGTGAGAACCGAGCTGAAGAAAAAACTAAATAAAACCATAATTTGGTGAGATGATCAATCTTAGAATTGGTCAAAACGCAATTAGAGCAAGTCAAATTAGAGGTCGTAGCTTACAATAAAGGGGCTTATGCAGAATACGTTTTTAAGTTTACAGATCATTTTATCGATTATTATTACGGTCTTTATTTTGCTGCAATCTCAGGGTTCTGGACTGGGTGCTACTTGGGGTGGAGGTGGTGAAACTTATCACACTCGTCGAGGAGTAGAAAAAGCTATTTTTACATTAACTATTATTGCAATCACTCTCTTTGCACTGGTGTCGATCGCGGTGATTGCGTAGAATAACCTCATGAGAAGGTTTTATTGGTATTTAACTGCTTACGCTCGCAAACATGGTTGGGTTTTTTTAGGCTCGCTGGTTGGGGCGATCATTATTTTTTCTCTAGTAATTCCGTTAGTAGCTAGTTCTGTGACGATTAAGTCAAGAGAATATATTGGTGTCTTGGGATCTTTTACACTCAATACGCTGCCTAGTGAAATTAAAAAACAATTGAGTTTGGGATTAACCGAAGTAGCGGCAACCAAGGAAGTCACACCTTTATTAGCTCAACGTTGGGTGGTGGAAGACAATGGCAAGCGATATCGATTTGTTTTACGCCAAGACCTAGAATGGCAGGATGGCAAAAGCCTCCGGCCAGAGGATGTTCAGTATCAGTTTGTTGATGTAGAAACGATCAGCACTCCCAACGACGTGGTGTTCGAACTGCCGGAGGCTTTTGCCCCCTTTCCCAGCGTAGTTTCCGAGCCACTCTTTCGCCAAATTTCTCAACGTTACTTTTGGTTTTTTTCCCGACCAATGCTGATCGGCATCGGGCCGAATAAAGTGACTAATTACACTCGTCAAGGAAATCGCTTGAGCGAACTAGTAGTAGAGACACCTAAGAAAAACTTTGTTTATCGTTTTTATTTGACCGAAGATGATCTGATTAATGCTTTCAAACGGGGTGAAGTAGATACCTTGCCTGATTTGACAAATCCTGAAGATTTAGCTACTTGGTCCAATGTAGAAATCATTCCTCACCTCAATACTCAACGCTATTTGGCAGTCTTTTTTAACATGACCGATCCGTTGATGAGTGAAAACGTGCGTCAAGCTCTTTCTTATGCTGTAGACAATTCACCAGAGGGATCTCAAGCTTTGGGCCCCATTGATCCTCAGTCTTGGGCCTATTTGGAAAGTGCCAAGCCCTACAATAAAGACTTGGATCGGGCAGTAGAACAATTACTCAGCAATATCCCCGCTCAACCAATGGAACTGACTTTGACTACTACAGAAATTTTTACCGATAAAGCTGAAAAAATTAAAGCCAATTGGGAGGAATTAGGCAATCTTGCTGAAGCGGCCTGCCAAACTTCTAAGGCAATTGCGGACAAAGAGCAGTGTGCCCTAGTCAAGATTAAAGTCACGCTCAAAATCAGCAACTTCCCTGACACCGGCAATTTCCAGTTACTGCTCATTGGACAAGAATCATCGGTAGATCCTGACCAATATTTCTTGTGGCACTCCGAACAGCCAACCAACTTCACTCATTATAAAAACACGCGCATTGATGCTCTGCTGGAGCGGGGGAGAAAAACCTTGGATCAGCAGGAACGCACAGTCATTTACCAAGAATTTCAGCAATTCTTACTCGAAGACCCGCCGGCAATTTTCCTCGAGCACCTTTATAGTTATGAAGTCCGACGCAAGTAACTTCAAAGATAACCTTAAGATGATCTTGGGGCTTGATCGTAGCCTGGAGCTTGAGTTCTAGGCCTGAGGAATACCGAGTTTAACTTCCACGGTTCCCAAGCGTTCCTCATGATTTTCCAGTATTCCGCGCCAGCCAGTGAGAACAGCCACGTCTTCACGCATGCCAATAATTTCGTGGAGAATGTCGTCTTTAAACTGCAAAAGGTCATTTTTTATTTCACTTCTAAACTCATACATTTCACTTCTAAACTCATACATTTCGTTTTTGAAAGGAGAAACTTCAGTAGAAATTTCCTTTTTAACTTCTTCTTTGACGAGTTGTCTAATGAGTTGGAGATCGCGTTTGGTAAGCGCCATAATTTGGATCCTAAATTATCTACTACTGACTAGCAAGTGCATCTTGCAAGATCAATATAATGGGCAATTCTGACGCCAAGCGTAACAAAAGTTTATTTTTTCTTGAATTTTTGTTTGATGTCAGGTTGTTGTCAGCTTGATCGGTTTTAATAGTGGCATGAAAAATTTAATCGGTGGGTTGATATTATTGTTTGGTTGGCTAGCCGCACCAAGCGCAGTGCAGGCCTGGCAGACGGAGGATTGGCGAGTGGTGGGTGACACCAATCAAGCTTGGAATGTAGAGGGAGAGCGAGTGACTGGTTTAGCCACCGAGCAAAATCAAGTTTCTTGGTTGGTTTTGCGTGAGGATTTATTTCCTCCACCAGCCAATTTTAAATTTCAGTTGGAATTTACTCCCCTGCAAGGCGCTGATCACAACTTGGTTTGGAACTTTATCGATGAGCACAACTATTATCAGGCGCATTTCAATGGTGGAGCAGTCTGGGTGAGTCGCTTGATTGCTGGTCAAGAAATGTTGTCAGTGGCCAAAAATTTTACGATTGAACGGGGCCAAATTTATGCGATTGATCTCAAACAAGAAAGCGAGCGAATTATGATCGCAGTTGATAATCAAACAGTGATTGATTTTACTGATTGGACACACAACGAGCAGAGCCACGGCTCGGTGGGTTTCAAGTTAGCTCCTGGCGCGATTATTCCAGTAGAATCTCGGTTTGATC
>JBDRPH010000054.1:0-17176 GCA_043827245.1 Minisyncoccota bacterium
AAAACTTTTCCGTCTTTTCCCAAGCGTTTTTGTTTGAAAATGATTGGTCGTCCAACGCTCAGCAACACTATTAATCCGATGGCGATCAATAACGGGTTGAGTACTATTAATAATAGTAAGGACAAGCTTGCGTCAAAAATACGTTTTTGAGTGGAAAAATAATAACGATGAATTTTCATGATGGAAGGTTATTTAGTTAATGGTTTTAAAATAATTATTATAAGAATTATACCTCTGGGGTTTTACTCGAAATTAGACAAACAGTATGATATACTTCACGGATCTCAAATGAAAGGGGACTATTAATTTATGGCTAAAACAGTAACAAGTAAAGTAAAAACTACTAAAAAAACTACTAAAAAAGACTCTGTAGTTGAGAAAAAAACTACCAAACCGAAAAAAGAAACTAAGACAAAAAAAGCAACCGCTGCCAAATCTAAAGCCCCAGTGGGCGTCACAAAATCCGCAGTCACTGTTGAAAAATCAAGCTCAGCCAAGCCAGGTGCTTCGGCAAGTGAGCCTTCAATTGCCTCCACAAAAAAACCAAGTTTAACCGGTAAAAAGCCGAAAACAATGGAAGAATTACTTTCACAAGAAGACTATTTCTTAGTAGTACCCAAAAAGGGTAGCGTCTTAAAAGGCATCATTACTGTCAAGAAAAAGAAATCCTTGATTGTAGATTTGGGTGCCAAAACCGAAGGAATTGTTTCTGAGAAAGAATACGATTTTGCTTCTGAATTTATTAAAGATCTCAAAGAAGGTGACGAAATCAGCGCTTTAGTGGTTTCTTCAGAAAATGATCGTGGTCAGGTAGTATTGTCACTGCGCTCCGCGGCCTCTGATGCCAAATGGGAATATTTTGAACAGGCACAAGAAAAAGATGAAATCTTGGAAGCTAAGGGAGTAGAAGTTAATCGCGGCGGATTGATCGTAGTGGTCAATGGTGTGCGAGGCTTTGTTCCTTCTAGCCAGTTTGGTCGAGAATTTGTTGGCAAGATCAATCAATTGGCGGGCGAGACTATTGAAGTTAAGGCCATTGAAGTAGATCGAGAAAAAAATAGACTAATTTTTTCAGAGCGTCATGTAAGTGAAGCTAAAGAGCTTTCACAAAAAGATGAGGCACTCAAAAAAGTGATTGACGGCGAGATTTATGAGGGAGTGGTTTCTGGAGTGATGCATTTTGGCTTGTTTGTTACGGTAGAAGTACCGGTTGATGACAAAAAAGACAAAAAAGGCAAGTCAGAAAACATTGGCTATGTAGAAGGTCTCATTCACATTTCAGAAATTAGTTGGGAAAAAGTCAATCACCCCAAAGATTATCATAATGTAGGAGACCGATTAAAAGTTAAGGTTCTAGGTGTTGACGAGCGAACCAACAAACTCAATCTATCAATCAAACAACTACAAGATGACCCCTGGATTACTATTGGTGAAAAATATCCAGCTGGTACGACTTTTGTTGGTAAAGTAACTAGAGCAGAAGCTTTCGGTGTCTTCGTCAATGTTGAGCCGGGTGTAGATGGTTTAATTCATTCCAGCAAATTGGATCCCACCAAAGAACTTCATCCTGGTGATGAGGTGACGGTCAATGTAGAGAACGTGGTGCCAGAGCAGCGTCGCATGAGTTTGAGCGTTGTTTTGACTGAAGCACCAATGGGATATAAATAACCCCTCTCGAGTTTTTCTGTCAGCAATGGTATAATGCTCTCATGGCAAAACAACGCATGATTGTGACAGATGACCAGCTACTCATTGATATGGATTTACTTTTCAATGCAATTCGTGAGGCCGATGGAGATTGGGAAAAAGTGGAGTCAGACATGAACGATTATTTGGCTACCATTCAAGCAATGTCCGAGTACTCCGGCAACGAAAATAGCAAAAAATAATTTTCGCTTTTTTCTTAATTTGATAATTAAAGCGTAATAGGAAAGATTTTATGGCAGATCAACCAGCTCCCTATGTTATTACCTGCGGCGATGAAGGTGTCCAGATCAATCATGGCACTAGATTATCTTTTGCTGGCGCGGGTTATGACTTACCAGGTTTTTCTCAGGCCATTAAGATTTTAAAGAAAATTTTAGATCCTAAAATCAAGATTGCTTCCAATCAAGAAAATGATTGGATCAGAGAAAAAATGGATTTAACTGATTGGGATCAAACCAATGCCTCAGCTCAACAGCAGATCGAAGCCTTGGCTGATCAAGAAGGTCTGCTTTATGCAGGCTATCTACCCTTTGCTGACCCCAGAAAACTCAAATATGAAGTCAAAGGTCACATGGTGCGTCCCAAAAAAGTGCACGTAGCCAATAAAATCTGCTTTACTTTGGGTGGTGGCGAGCAAACTTACAACTTGGGTTGTTATCAAATCAGTGCTGATTGGGCAGGTAGTGCTCCTAAAAAAATCGTTGAACAAATCATTTTACCTCAAGTAGAGTTTTACAAAAAGTTGTCTGGTATGAAATTACCATTGTTGTACGAAGAAACTGGTCCATTAGATGAAAAATTAATTAAAAAGAACTTAAAAGCCTTGCAAAAAATAGGTTTAAAGTTAGAGCCGTTTTCATAAAAATTAAACAAGCAATCAATTGCTTGTCTTTTTATCTAAACCTGGTTATAATATCGATCTCTGTTCGGGAAAACAGAAAAGTTGATATTCTATCTTGGTCCACCTCTGGTGAAACCAAAGACTAGAATCCCTCACCCGATTACAAAAAAAGAAGAAACCAAAAAGTGGCCTTGGTTTTGTTCGGTTTTATCGAGCAAAATTAAGAAAACTTTTGACTTGGGGCCCTTAGCTCAGTTGGCTAGAGCGCTACATTTGCAATGTAGAGGTCAAGGGTTCGAGCCCCTTAGGGTCCACTTGACCGATATTGATTGGCTGTTTCTTATTCGTTTCTGGTTTCGTCTACCGACGAGACGAGGGCGAATAACAAGCAGCTAAAAAATGCTTGATTTATCCGCCTTGGGCGGAAATTGCTCTTTAAAAAGTGAAGAGAATTATCATCTAATTAATACATTCGTCGAGAATGTTGAGAAAAGAAAAATAATTTCGCTAATAATGTGAATTAACGCAAATAGTGGATGCCTAGGCTTATCTAGCCGATGAAGGACGCCAAGCCCGCGATAGTCGCCGGGGAGCTGGCTAAAAGCGCAGATCCGGCGGTGTCCGAATGGGGTAACCCGGTCATGAGAGATCATGATTACCCTAAACCCTTGTGGTTTAGGGGGGTAAGCAGGGGAACTGAAATATCTAAGTACCCTGAGGAAAAGAAATCGTAAGAGATTCCCTGAGTAAGCGACGAGCGAAAAGGGAAAAGTCCAAACCCACCTTCGGGTGGGGGTTGTAGGACTCCAATATGAGACTTTTTAAGATAAGAGAACACTGTGGAATAAGTGGCCAAAGAACGTGAAAGCCGTGTATTTAAAATCAAAAAAAGCTCTAGGAGATTCCTGAGTAGGTTGGGAGACGGCAAACTCCCTTCTGAAGCTGGTGTGACCACACTCCAAGACTAAATACTAGATAAGACCGATAGTGAACGAGTACCGTGAGGGAAAGGTGAAAAGAAGGGTGGAAGACCCCGTGAAATAGATTCTGAAACTATTTGCTAACAATCAGACAAAGCACATTTATTGTGTAATGTCGTGCCTATTGAAGAATGAGCCAGTGAGTATTTGATACCTGCTTTTGGTTAATCCGTTCCGCGGAGAAGCCGTAGTGAAAGCAAGCCTTAATAGGGCGTTTGGTAGGTATTGAATGACCCGAAACCAGGTGAGCTAACCATGACCAGGGTGAGTTTCGTCGAAAGACGGAAGGAAGCCCGCACCGGTGTATGTTGCAAGATGCTCGGATGAGTTGTGGTTCGGAGTAATATGCTAATCGAACCTGGAGATAGCTGGTTCTCCCCGAAATATATTTAGGTATAGGGTCACGTTAAGCATGCTGGGGGTAGAGCACTGATCGGGTGTTCCCGTCGAAAGATGGGACATCTAGTCAAACTTCGAATACCAGTGTGTGTTTCGTGGCACTCAGTATCCGGGAGCTAAGTTCCGGAGGCTAAAGGGAAACATCCCAGACCTACAACTAAGGTCTCTAATACATATTCAGTGGAAAAGGAAGTTTGTGTCCTAAGACACCTAGGAGGTCGGCTCAGAAGCAGCCATCCTTTAAAGAAAGCGTAACAGCTCACTAGCCGTAGGATGCATGCGTCGAAAATTTAACGAGGCTAAAATATGTAACCGAAGTTTAGGCTTCTTCACCTTTGGTGAAGAGGGGTAGGGGAGCGTTCTGTGTACTGTGAAGGTGTCCCGTGAGGAGACGCTGGAGTGATCAGAAGTGAGAATGCTGGCATAAGTAGCGAGATTGGGGTGAGAATCCCCAACCCCGAATGTCCAAGGTTTCCGCACCCACGTTCGTCGTGTGCGGGTTAGGCGACCCTAAGGTAAGCCCCGTATTATGCGGGGGTAGCCGATGGATTACTGGTTAATATTCCAGTCCTTGGTACAGATCGTTTGACTTGGGTGGTGACGGTGATGGATAGGATATGCTCGGAAGTGAATTTCGAGTCTAAGCACTAAAGCAGTTTTAGCAGGCAAATCCGCTAAAGCGTTTATCTGAGGTGTGATGGGGCTTTCCCGCTTAGCGGGATTGCTATGTCTGATTTCATTATCCCAGAAAAGCCTCGCAAGAAGATCTATATCAAATCGTACCGACAACCGACACAGGTGGACAGGTCGAGTAGACCAAGGGGAGCGAGAGAAAGTAGTTTAAGGAATTCGGCAAAACAGCTGGGCGTAATTTTGAAAGATGCCCTTCCCGCCTCTGGCGGGACGCAGTGAATGTCGTAGGGTTGACTGTTTAACAAAAACACAGGTCCATGCCAACTCGTAAGAGGAAGTATATGGGCTGAAACCTGCCCGGTGCCGGAAGGTTAATTGCGAGGGTTGCTTCACTTTATGTGAACTGGCCTTCAATCGAAGCCCCGGTGAACGGCAGCAGTAACTATAACTGTTCTAAGGTAGCGAAATTCCTTGTCACTTAATTGGTGACGCGCACGAACGGCCTAACAAGCCCTACACTGTCTTGAACTATTACTCGGCGAAATTGAAATGGCCGTGAAGATGCGGCCTACTAACAGCAGGACAAAAAGACCCCGTGAAGCTTTACTACAACTTAACACTGATTTTGTAAATGGAATTGTCTAGAATAGGCGGGAGCTTCGGCATTTATTGTCGAGGCGCCAGTGTAATACCGCTCGTTTTATTTATAAAATCTCACCGTCTTTACTGCAATCGTAAAGAGGAACACTGTTTGGTGGGTAGTTTAACTGGGGAGGTTGCTTGCTAAAAGGTAACGCAAGCGCGCAATGGTACCCTTAGCCTGGATGGAAATCAGGCTGGACGTGCAATAGCATATGGGTGCTTTACTGTGAGGCATACGAGCCGAGCAGTTGCGAAAGCAGGTTATAGTGATCCACGTGAACTTTGTGGAAGGTTCCGTGCTTAACGAATAAAAGCTACTCCGGGGATAACAGAGTCATCTCGCCTAAGCGTCCCTAGCGTCGGCGAGGTTTGCTACCTCGATGTCGGCTCATCGCATCCTGGGGCTGAAGAAGGTCCCAAGGGTTTGTCTGTTCGCCAATTACAGCGGTACGCGAGCTGGGTTCAGACCGTCGTAAGACAGGTCGGCCTCTATCCGCTGTTAGCGTTAGATAATTGAGGAAATTTGCCCCTAGTACGAGAGGACCGGGGTGAGGGGATCCCTAGTGTTCCGGTTGTTGCTGTCAAGCGCATTGCCGGGTAGCTACATCCCAAAGGATAACCGCTGAAAGCATCTAAGCGGGAAGCCCCTTCCAAGATTAATTATCTCCATGAGACCCGTGGGAGACTACCACGTTGATAGGCGGTCGGTGTAAGCTTGGTAACAGGCTGAGCCTAACCGTACTAAGTGTCCATTGAACATTATTAGTGAATTTCTTTTTGAAAATTCCAGACTTATGTCCGATAAGATGATAAACACTCTTCACTTTTTAGTGAGCAAAGCAACTTAACATTTTGAGAAAAAAGCGTTTTATTCTGGTCTCCAGAGCGAGGTGGAACCAACTCTTTCCATCCCGAACAGAGTCTTGAAACGCCTCAGCGCTGACAATAGTGTTTCCTAGTTGAAACGCGAAGATAGGTCGAGGCCAGAATTAAGCGCTTTTTTTATGGAAAAAATGAGATTAGTGACTTGAAATTACAATCCAAAAATAAAATATAAAAATAGCCCAGCGGTTAAGAGCAAATGCACCCAGCCGACCAGGGAGATTTCTGGTTCTAGAGGAGTAACCAGGGTTTTTTTCATGACAATAATTTGACGAATAACGACAAAAGAAAAGAGGAAATAAAGTCCTCCACCGATGAGAAATAATAGCTTGATAGCCGTTAATAGGGCGCTGTCGAAGGCAAAATTCATTGCGCCCTCCCCTCTATTTTTTCTTGCTCTTCTTCCAAAATCAGTTCATTGAGCAGGGCTGCTACCTTGGCTGGTTGAGGAATATTTTCAAATTCAATTTCTCGTTGCTCACCAGCGGTTTGAATATAAACCGTCCCGTAATTAATCACTGAGGCCAAAAATCCGCTAGTTTTAGAACTAATATCTTGAATGGCATCAATTTTGGCAGAAGATACGTCTTTGAAAAGCAAGGAAACAAAATCAACATCGATGATCCGTTCGTCAGTGATGATGAAAACACTAAAAAACCAGATAAGAAATGTGGCTAGGGTGTAGCTGAAGATTAGCATGTACCAACTCAAATTAAGGCCTAGGATGTAAGAATTTGGTAGAAAATCAGCCAAAAAGCTGGTTTTTGAGAAGAGGGGCAAAAATAAAGCCAAGATTATGGCAATTGCTTGCTTGAGTAGCGTAATTGGATGCTGTCTTAAAACCAAGATAATTCGTTCATCACCGGTTTGAGCATCAAAGGCAATTTTTTGTGGCTTGGGTAAAAATGATTTAAATTGATTTTTAGATGATTTCTCTCCACGCATAATTTCTGAATATTCATCGACATGACGGCGATGATTTTTTTTGAGTCCACGAGCATTAGGAATTTCTCGATCGGTAGAATTTTTTGAAGAAGAGAAGGCATTAAAAACGTCAGGCATAACTGTTGAGAATTATACCATCACCAATCGATACTATTCATTTACAGAAAGTTTTGGTATGTTCTATTGATATGTCTAAAAAATCTAAACCAACCAAGAAAACTAGTTCTCGAAAAACCACTAGCAAAACCAAGGTTGCTACCAAATCCAGTCGCAAAGCTCCGGCTCGTTCCGTTGCCAAAAAGGAACTTCCACAAGTAGAAAAAATGTTAAGTGCTTTTGATCTAAAGAAAGCAGGTCAGTTTTTTGGACAACGACGCAATATCATAGCGGCACTAGTCATCGTGATTATTTTTGGTTCGCTTTATCTTTTAAAAGATGTTTTCATTGTGGCGGTGGTCAATGGTCAACCCATTTATCGCTGGACCATGATTAGCAAATTAGAAAAACAAGGCGGTCAACAAGTGCTGAGCCTATTGGTGACCGAGACCTTGGTTAAACAAGCTGTTAAAGAGGCAGGCATAGTTGTTCCTCAGGAAGAAATTGACGCCCAGTTGGTTGGCATAGAAGAGAACTTGGCTGCTCAGGGCTTTACTTTGGAGCAAGCTTTGGCTCAAGAGGGCATGACTAAAACAGAATTAGTCAGTCAAATCAAACTACAAGCTGCCGTAGATCAACTAGTGGCCAAAGATATGGTAGTCACTGCAGAGGAAATTGACCAATACATTGCTGATAATCAGGAGTTTTTGCCAGCTGATTTAATTGGTGATGCCCTGCGAGAAGAAGTGCGTTTGCAACTTTATAACATCAAAGTTGGCGAGGCTTCTCAGGCATGGGTTCAGAGTTTGCAGGAACAGGCTCAAATTCTTTATCTCAGAAATTACGGCATTAGTCTCTAGTTTTAAACTAGTTTTTAAGAACAGCCAAAAAAGTTTCTTGATTAAGCTCGATCTTACCGATTGATTTCATTTTCTTTTTGCCCTTACTTTGTTTACGCAAGAGCTTTTGTCGTCTAGTGACGTCGCCACCGTAAAGTTTAGCGGTCACGTCTTTGCGATAAGCCTTAATGGTTTCTCTAGCGATGATTTTGCCACCGATTGCCGCTTGAATAGGAATTTCAAACATTTGTCGAGGCATGACTTCTTTAAGTTTGGATACCAAGGAGCGACCTTTTTCTTCAGCCCTATTTTTAATAGTGATGAAGCTTAAGGCTTCGATAGATTCTCGATTAATTAAAATATCGACCTTGATAGCGTCGACCAATTGATAACCGACCACTTCGTATTCCATGGAAGCAAAACCAGAAGTAGCCGATTTGAGCATGTCATGAAAATCAGTGATTAGCTCGGCGAGGGGCAATCTATATTCCAATCTCACTCTGGCGCCACTATTGATAGTGTTAATCAGCTCACCTCTTTTTTCTCTAGCCAATTTATAAACGGCGGGGATATATTTTTCTGGTGTAAAAATCGTGGTCTCGGTCATGGGCTCTTGAATAGCCCTAATTTGACTAGGATCAGGAAATTCGGCTGGGGTGTTGATGATCAGCAACTCGTCACGATTATTAGTAATTTGATAACTAACTGAAGGAGCAGTAGCAATTAAATTCAAATCAAACTCTCTTTCCAATCTCTCCAACACAATTTCTGCATGGAAAATTCCTAAAAATCCCACCCGCAAACCATTGCCCAAAGCAATCGAGTGAGTAGGCTTATTTTGAAGTGCAGAATCATGCAAGGTGAGTTTGGCCATGGCGTCTTTAAGAGCCGTAAAATCATTGGCGTCCACTGGGTAAAGCTCCATAAAAACCATGGGAGTCGGTTCTTTATAACCTGGTAATTTCTCAATTACATTTCTATCTTGATGAGTAGTGAGTGTGTCACCAACTTTGAGTGGCTCGATCTTCTTCAAGCCAGTGGCTACGTAACCCACTTCACCAGCGGCGATTTTAGGCTGTTTTTTTCGTTCAGGTTTAAAAAATCCTAGTTCAACAGGATTGATCGTCGTATCAGTCGAAAGTAAATGGAGAGGTTGCTTGGTCAGCTCACCATCGACTACGCGCACGTAAGCAATCGCGCCTTGGTGATTGTCAAATAGCGAAGTAATAATCATTGCTCGCAGGGGAGCCGTGGGATCACCGACGGGAGCAGGAACTTTCTCGACGATAGTTTGCAAGATTTCCTCAATACCAGTCTCGTTTTTTGCTGAAGCGGTCAGGATTTCTGACTCAGGTAAACCCAAGACATCCATGATTTCCAACTTAGTTTGATCAATATTGGCGGTGGGCAAATCTACTTTATTAATCACGGGAATGATTTTCAGGCCCAAAGCCTGAGCTTTTTCGAAGTTAGCCAAAGTTTGAGCTTGTACGCCCTGGCTAGCATCAATCAGTAGCAAGGCGCCTTCGCAGGCAGCCAGCGACCGACTCACTTCATAACCAAAATCCACATGCCCTGGAGTGTCGATCAAATTCAAAATATATCCTTGGCCTTGATATTCATAATCCATTCTGACTGGCGCTAACTTGATCGTCACACCCTTTTCTTGCTCGATGGGATTGGAATCCATGATTCGTTCCCTAGATTCAGTGGCAGAAATGGTGCCCGTAGCCCGCAACAGCGCATCGGTCAAGGTAGTTTTACCGTGATCGATGTGGGCAATAATCGAAAAATTTCGAATGTAACTTAAAGCATTAGGCATGATGTGTATTGTAATAGATCTGAGAAATCTTTTTCCTCAACAATTCAATTAGCAAAGTAAAAGAGTCCTGAAAATTATTTTTTTGCAGGTTTTTTCTTGGGGGAAGCGGCTTTTTTAGCAGGCTTCTTTACAGTTTTCTTGGTAGCTTTAGCAGGAGCAGCTTTCTTGGTAACTTTTTTAGCTACCTTAGGCTTGGCGACTAATTTAGTTGGTTTGACCAATTTAGCTAACTGAGCTTTCATTCTGGCACCTTTATTTGCCTGGTAGATATGTCTCTTCACGGCTTTATCGATGGCTTTGTAAGCCTCTGACAAAAGCTCCATACTAGGATTTCTGCTCATCAAAACAACCGCTGTCTTGGCGCGAGATTTCACTACTTGGTTATATGCAGCTTTACGCTTGCTAGCTCTAAGAGCTTTTTTGGCATTATCTAAAATTGGCATGATGGGGAATTATATCAGGCAGTACTCGATAAGGCAATCGGGGGGGAGAACCTTAAAATAATGATAGTCAAAAGAAAAATTAAGATTATCCAAAACGCTGCAGATCCCCAATAAAGATTCCAAACAATAAATCTTTCCAGAGAAAATTTTCGGTAGGCCAATCTGTATTTACGAAAATTATTCCACGTAAACAAATTGCCTTCGTGGAAATTTGGGTTTTCCATAATCGAATCGGGTGGTGGCAATAAGCTTTTTTTCATTTTTTGCTCTACTAATATTATATTTTCAAAATAGTCGATATGTGATGTGTTTGTGTCATTTTGGTTGTTTGATTTAAGCTTATCAGCCAAAAACACAAAAATTACGGTTTTAATTGCCTCTATATGTTGCAAGTTTTGCTACAATACCAGGTATGAATATTTCTTCTGAATTAAAAACCATCATTGAAAAAGAAAATGCCGCGATACTGATCGTTGATATGCAACGAGACTTTCTTGATTCTGATGGAAAACTAGCTGAGTCTGGTCAAGATATTTCTATGATGCAAGCCACGATAGACCCAATTAAAGAATTGATAACCAAAGCGCGCCGAAAAGGCTTGCCCATCATCTTTACTCAAATGATAGACGGATTGAAATATCGAGACGAAGTGGGTAAGTATCGTTTTTCTTTTAAAGAAAAACAAGAACAAAAAATTTGTGTTTTAGAAGGTACAGCAGGTACAGAGTTAATTGGTATTTTGCCTCAAGATCAAGATACGGTTATAGTCAAGCATAACTACGACAGCTTTCATGAGACGGAGTTGGAAAATTTATTAAAAGAAAAAAATATTAAAACACTTATTATTGTTGGTGTTAAAACGAATGCTTGCGTAGAAACAACTATCAGGACGGCTTATCACGATGGTTATTTTGTGATTGTTCCTGAAGAATGTGTTGCATCTGATGATGTTGACGCTCATCACCAATCATTAAAAAAATATTCAAAGGTATTTTGGGGATGTGGTTGGATTGGCTGAGTTGCTAAAAGTGCTTTAATCTTTAAACAGAAAACAGATTTCTTCATCTTCCACCTGCAATTTTACTTTTCTCCTACTATAATCAAATTCAATGATTCTCAAACTTTCGCAATTTTTTAGTAACAATGGTAAGTGGCTGGAGAAGAAGCAGACGTCGATTTTGTCCGCGGCGCTGATTATTACCATAGCCAATGTGGCTTCTTCGTTTGCGGGCCTACTGCGGGAAAGATTGCTGATTTCTTCGTTTTTTGATTCGGTAGAAACGCAGCTAGCTTATGAGGCTTTTCAGGTTGCTTTTCAAATTCCGGACATGCTTTTTCAGTTGGTAATTTTGGGTGCGGTGGCGGCTTCGTTCATTCCACTGTTTACTGATTTGAAAAAAGGCTCGGAAGAAGAGGCTTTCAAATTTACCTCATCGGTGATGAACCTTTTATTACTCATTTTCGTTGTTTTTTCCGTAATTATCGCAGTTTTTGCCTATCCACTAACTGAGTGGAGAACGGGAGCGGCTTTCACTGCGGAACAGATTGAGATTACGGTGGGATTGACGAGGTTGATGCTTTTTGCCCAGTTATTTTTTGCTGTCTCCAATTTTTTGACCGGCATGTTGCAATCGTATCGACGCTTTATTGTACCTGCGATTGCGCCCGTACTTTACAACTTTGGCATCATTTTGGGAGTTTATTTATTCAAAGGATCGTTTGGCATTTATTCAGCTGGCTTGGGTGTGATTTTGGGAGCTTTCCTGCATATGGCGATGCAAGTGCCACTGGCTTGGAAAATGGGATTCCGGCCGAGGTTGATGATTGATTTTCGCAGTCCTGCTTTGCGCAAACTTTTTCGTATGATGCCACCCAGAGTGTTGACGATTGGCATTTCTGAGTTGCAAAACTTGGGATTGGGCTTTTTTGCGACCACGATTGGTGGTTTGAGTTTTGTGGTAATTCGGTTGGGGATGAGGCTGATGACCATTCCCATTCGTTTGTTTGGAGTACCGATTAGTCAAGCCTCTTTGCCTTTCTTAGCTCAAGAAACGGACGAAGATGAACATCAGCGTTTTAATTCATTGGTAGTCCAGTCTTTACATCAAATCTCATTTTTTGCTCTACCAGCCTCAATGTTGTTGCTGATTTTGCGAATTCCGATTGTGCGGTTGATTTTTGGCGCAGACAATTTTCCTTGGCAGACTACGTTGTCTACGGGTAAAGTGGTGGCAATCTTGGCTTTTTCAGTGGCTGCTCAGGCGATGACTCAGTTATTGGTACGGACTTTTTATGCCCTAAAAAATACCAAGACTCCTCTTTATATTACTTTGGCTACGGCGGGGCTGTTTTTTGTAATTAGTGCGCTGAGTGTTAGTTATACTTCTTGGGGAGTATTAGGCTTGGCTTTTGCACTGCTGATTAGTGCTTTTGCTGAGTTATTACTTTTTATTACTACTTTGCAAAAAAAGCTACACTGTTTTACGTTAAAAGATTTTTGGTGGCCACAGCTCAAGATGATTTCCTCGAGTTTTTTGATGGCAATATTTTTATATTTGCCGTTTAAGATTTTGGATGAGTTAGTGTTTGATACTACTCGTACTTTGGAATTGATTGCGCTGACCTTGAGCACGAGCACGATCGGTACGTTGGTTTATATTTATTTTTCGATGTTATTTGAAGTGAAGGAGTTGAGCTATTTAAATAGATTTTTCTCGACTATGACTCGCTGGCGACAATTTTTGGCTAGTTCTAAAGAAGTGTTGGTGGAGACTAGTGCTGACGGTAATGAAGTATAAAAGCAACTGGTTAAATCAACAAATGCCTAGTAACGAGCGCATTTTTTCTCTACAATAGATTTTAATTAACTGTCCGTATGAAAAACAAATTAGTTGCTATTGATATTAACTTGGTTCCCAAAGATCCTTTTTTCGAAACTTCCATGGGGAGAATTTTGCAATGGGCTTTGTCTGCTGGCAGATATATCGTGATGTTCACCGAGTTGGTGGTGGTGCTGAGTTTCGCCTCACGGTTCTATTTGGATCGACAAGTGACTGATTTGAATAAAACCATTTCGGGAAAAGAAGCGGTGGTGGCGTCTTATAGCGACTTTGAACAGGATTTTTTAGCGGCACAAGAAAAAATTAATCAATATCAACAAATTGCGCAACGTGAGAATCTGGTGGAAATCTTTCCGGTTTTAAGACAAGTGATTCCCAACGGAGTAGAGTTCCAGGAATTGGCAATTTATCCAGATAAAATCTCGATTACAGGCACTGTTCTTTCTCAGCAGTCTTTGAATTTATTAATTAATAATCTGCAGATTTCACCCAATTTTGTTAATGTAGTAGTGGGCACAATCGAGTCGGAGGGTTCGCTGAGCGCTGGTTTTACTTTTCGACTTAATGCGCAGACGGTCTTCGTCGCGAATGAATAAAAATGGCTAATCCTAAAAACAATCAACTAGCTGCTCTTTTAGACAAGTTTTACTACAATCCAGTGGCAGTGGTGTCTTTCGAGTTGTTTCTCTCGATTGGAGCGATCATCTTTTTTGCCGTCTTTGCCATTCGTCCCACTTTAGCCACCATGTCTAATTTGATTAAAGAAATTGAAGACAAGCGCAAATTGGATACACAGTTTTCTCAAAAAGTTTCTGCACTCAATCTTGCTCAGAAAAACTTTTCTTCCCTGCAAGATCAACTGTATGTTTTGGACGAAGCAATTCCCAGAGGAGTAGAGATGTCTCATACTTTAAAAATTGTCGAAAAAGCGGCCAGTGATCAAAATTTAGTGATAACTAACCTGACTATTTTAAAAATTCCTCAAGATCCGCCCAGCGATGCTCAAATTGGAGAATTGGAAAAACAATCAATGCCTATTCAACTAACTGTATCTGGTAGCTATGAATCGATTCGCGATTTTACCAATCAACTGCAGGATTCTAGGCGAAGTTTTACGATTGATCGGCTTGTTTTTACCACCAAAGATATTCGTGGTCAGCGTTCTTTGGAGGCAGTATTAATGCTAGGTGCGCCATATTTTGGAATAAAAACAAAATGACTGCTTTTAACCTTACCGACCAGCTAAAAAAGCTACAACAAAGAAAAGATTTGCTGATTATTTTTTTAATGTTTTTCGTCATCGCTGTTTTTTGGATTGTTGTCGATGTTCTTTCTTCTCAACAAAAAACCGGCATCACGGCGGAACAACGAGAATTGGCTAAACCTCTGAGCCCTAGTTTGGATAGTCAGGTAATCAGTGAGTTGGAGCAAAAAATCACCTATTCTGAAAATGAGTTGGGGGATTTTCCTGTTTTTATAATTAGTCCCGATCAGCCCACGACCAATCAGACGACTGGGCCAGTGACTGAAACTACCAGTCAAGATCAACAAATAACTTTGCCAGCTGAGTTGCAGGGAGCCTTAGATCAGTTGGAGGATGGACTGTAGGCTTTTTGGTTTTTTGGCACTCTGAAATATTGATTTGGTTGTTTTTAGTGAGTTTGCTTACCAGAGTAAATCATGAACACCAATAGCTTTTTCTCACCTTGTAGTTTGCTCGATTTTTCTCTAGAGTATTATCAGGTGTGTTTTATCGCACATCTCTGTTTGTTATGCCAGTAACTGCCAAAAAAGTACCACTTGCCAAGAAACAAATTCCCACCTTGCTTGGTCTGGGAATTCTGATTATTTCGTTGGTAGCTGGAGTACTATTATTCAGTGATGGCACTGGAGTTTTTGCTCCGCGCGCTACGCCAGAAACCACTCCCAAAAACGTCAAAATCAGCAACTTAACGGATAAATCATTTACGATTTCTTTTGCTACCGATGAAGTGACTAGCGGTTTTGTTAAATATGGAGCAGAGCAGGGATCGCTAAAATCGCAAGCCAGTGATGACCGTGATCAATTATCTGGATCAATTGGAGAAAATCGCTTACATCATGTGACCGTCAGAGGTTTAACTCCCAACACTGCCTATTTTTTCACGATTGGCACAGGCTCGTCCTCCAAGTTTGATAACAATGGCGCGCCTTTCACGGTTCGCACCCTACCAACCCCAGCAGGATCTTCCCCGATCAATAAGACAATCTATGGCACCGTCATTACAGAATCAGGCGCGCCAGCAGAGGGAAGTGTTGTTTATGTGCAGGGAGATAACGTCGGAGAAATGTCTTCGTTAGTCAAATCTTCTGGTAGTTGGGCAATCGCCCTGGCCAACGCTCGTACCAGTGATGGAACTGATTTTGCTCAATTAACGGATGACACTGTTTTAAATATTATCATCCAGGGATCGGATTCGGTTAAAAACTCCATATTTTCTATTCCCATTAATGAGGCCCAGCCAGTTGTTGAGTTAACTTTGGGAGAGGTCCCGCCTACCAAAACCAAAGAATTGACAGATACTACAGGTACTATCAATGCAGATAATAATACTCCCGGCGGTCTGACTGACTTATTAGAAAACGTGGCTAATGAAGAAGAAACAGCGACGCTCGTTGAAGACACAGAGCAAAAAACTCTTGATTTGTCACAAACAACCGAAGAAGATCGACCGACAGTTACTATTGATCCAATCATTAAAGGCACAGCCGCTCCCGGAGTAGCAGTCACGATTGAAGTAAATTCAGAAACCCAAATTACCCAGACTTTAATTGCTGATGAAAATGGGGATTTTAGTCTGGATTTAGCTAGCCTTGGTCAACAACTCGAACCCGGTGAGCACAGCGTTACTTATACTTATACAGATCCCACCACTGGTCAGCCAGTTACCAGAACACAAATCTTTTTGGTAACAGACACTAGCAACCAATTAGCTTTGGCTGACACTAGTAGCGATACGACATTTGGTTCAGGAGATCCTTTCCCAGTTGAAACCACACCCACACCCACTCCAGCCACTTCTTCACCCACACCAGACACCACTCGTTCGGCCGTGGTCTCGACAGATGAGGGCAACTTCACAGCTGGTTCGGTAGAAAACACCATCGTTTTGATTGTCGGAGGAATGTTCTTCATCTTTGCCGGAGTTTGGAGCTGGTGGCTAGCTCATGAAGTAAGAGAAGATTAATTTTCAACCTCTAGTTTTCAATTTCTAATTCTCGATCAATCACGTTCCACAAATCTCGAGAATTGCCTTCGTAACCCAGCGACCAAATAGCAATGCCAGCTAGGTTTAGTTGATTAACATATTCTAGTTTGTATGATATTGAAGCGGCATTTTCAAAATAGATTAAATAATTTTTTCCATCTTCGACATAACTTAAATAAGGGGCTAGGGCATTTTGGTCCCAATGCTCAATCAATCCTAACTCTTCTTTTTGGGCTAATAAATCTTTAACGCGCTGGTAGCTAGCAGTAGCTCCAGTACGCGGCAAGGTAAACGACTCTGCTTGCGTAGAAGTAGTTTGCCACTCGTAACCATAAAAGGGAATTCCTAAGAGCAGTTTATTAGTGGGAGCTTTTCGAGAAAAATCTCTTAAATAATCATTAATACTTTCTGACCAACTGGTTTCTTTTTCAAAAAGAGGAGCGACTGGTCCTGCAGTTGGTGAAGAACTACGATGAAAATCGTAAGCCATGACGATGATGTAATCTACCAATGGCACAATTTTATCTACTTCCCAAAGCATATCTTTGGTAGCCGCCCCAGCGTACATATCGACTGTTAGTTCCACGTCATCATAGGTATTGTCCAAATGATCTCTGACTTTTTGCAGAAAAGCCGTATATTGTTGGCGTATTTCTTGAGGAGCAAGGCCAACATACTCGATGTCCAAATTGAGACCATTAAAAGGATAGGCTAGTAAGAGTGAGTCAATCTCTTGTAGAAAAGTTTCTTGAGCGTCTGGAGAAGCTAGAAAACCTTCAATGTCATCATTATCAAACTGCGAAAGTACGATGTGGGTTTTACTGCCATAATTTTTAGCTGTTTCATTTATTTTCAAAAA
>JBDRPH010000055.1:0-16164 GCA_043827245.1 Minisyncoccota bacterium
TGTGACCCCATCGGGAATTCTCGTCGCTTTGCTCCTGCGAATTACTCAGGCTGGAGGAAAGGTTTGAAGAAATAAACTTTTATCTAACTACTAAAGAACTTGTACGATCCACCAGTTTGGATATAAATATTTGGCAGAGGATTGAACTATAAAATTTTTTGATATAATACACAAAAAGGAGAAGAAGTATGAAAACTGAACAATTAATACGAAAGACGTGTGGCAATATGAAGAGTGAACACATAAGAGTAACTGGTTGGGACGAAATCAGAAAGTTGCTGTGGTGGCACTTAGAAAGAAATCGAGCTGAAAAACAGTCAGTAGCTGGAACTCAACAAGGAGGAAGTAAGGCTGAAACCAAATAAACCAAATCGACGGGTAGGCCGAACCGGGTAATAGCTAATCTAGTAGACTTATTTAATATCTTCTTCCCAGATATAAAACAACTTGGGTTTATTGCTCAGTAAAGGGAATTGAACCAGCTTTAATTTTCTTCTTCAAATAAAATGGGTATTAATTCGTGAGGAATTTCTTTTACAGTGTTTAAGTTTGATTGATTAAATTGGCAGGTGAGAGCCAGGCAAATTATGCCGTCTGTGTTGGGATCAACAATGCATGGTTGATATTTTTTTACTTCTTCACCTTCTTTAGGTTGAAAGCCGTCACATTGGGCGTACAGATTTTCATCATCTTCAGTAGGATAAAGTAACTTTTTATCATTCTCTCCTTGAATCGTGTTAGCACGATATGGAGGTTGATGTCCACAATTTTCAATTAATCTTCTACTTACTTGCATAAAAAAATTATATCTTAATATATTTTAATTAATCAATTGTGACCCCATCGGGAATTCTCGTCGCTTTGCTCCTGCGAATTACTCAGGCTGGAGGAAAAGTTATTTATACTTCGTAGGCCGAACCAAGAGTCTCTTCCAATCGTAGGCTTATAAAACAAAAAAAACATGCAACTGCATGTTTTCTTTGTTTTGTGACCCCATCGGGAATCGAACCCGAGTTACCAGGATGAGAACCTAGTGTCCTAACCACTAGACGATGGGGCCTAGTAAGCGGGTATTATACGTTTTTTTCCTCAGGTGCTCAACGGACGTTACGGTTAGTGTCAGAATTAGCTTTTAAGCTAGAGGGGTGAAGAGAATTTTATTAATTATCACCGGACTGATTTTGGGATTGTGGCGATTAGTTCCCAGTGTGGAGGCTAAAGTTTTTACGCCGGAAAGTGAGTTGTTTGAGTCGGAGCTGGATGGAGCTTGGGAGTTTGGTGAGGTGGCGGAGACTGAGTTTGCTGGTGAAGAAAATTCCTATTTATTATTTTCCTTAATTGATCAGGAGGTACTGCTTAATACGAGCGCTGAGCCTAGTTTTTTGGTGGAAAACAGTTTGGTCGAGGAGTTTGAGATTGATCGCGAGAGGGATGTTTGGCTGGAGTTGGTTTATCAGCCTTGGTCCCAGGAAACTGAGGCGGGGTTTGATGATCCAGTGCTGGTGGTGTTTGTTAATGGTGTTTTGGTGTTGAAGAAAAGCGTGGCGCAGATTTGTTGTAAACAGCAAACAGAAAAGATTTATCTAGGGGTGTTGAGTGGCAAGCAAAGCTTGGCTATTTTTGCTGGTGAAACAGGGGACTTACTCAAGCCTTCTGGGGTGATTTTGCAATCGGTCAAGGTTTCTGGACAGTCCTCGGTTGTTGCCAATCGAGTGGTGGGCGGCGAAGTTGAAAATGTGGTAGTAAACAATAATTCTCCAATTACTGAGTTGGTCAAGCCAACTAAAGAACCAGATGTTGTTATTTCTGAGGTAAATAAGCCCACTGAGGGGCAAGTGCTGGGTGCTGAAGATGAAAATTCAGACGGTGAGTTGAGTGATTGGCAGAAGCAATTAAAAGAGTTAGTTCATCGAGGGTGGTTTGTTTGGTTGGCTTGGGTGAGTTTGGCAGGGGTGATTTGGCTGATGATTCGGAATAAGGATTTGAAAGTAGTAAAAAATAAAAAAGAAAGGAGAGGATGAAAAAACTCTTGATAGCGATAATTTTGGCTGGACTGTTGAGTTTTAGTTTGGTGACCGCCGCTAAGGCATTATTACAAGATACGGAACAAGTTGGAGGCAGAGTGAGAGGAGCAACGATTAACTTACTAGTGGGTGACAACGATCCGAGTACTGCTAGTTTTATTTTCAACAATTTGGCCACTAATGAGGAGCATGAATTGGTGCTACCGATAGCCAGTATTGGTGGGTTGGCTGGTAATTTTTGGATGGAAGTACTGACCAGCAACAGCCAAGAAGGGGATAATCCCGAATCAGAAACCGATACTACTGGTGAGGGAGAGTTGGATAAATGTGCTGAGGTCTGGATTGGTTTTGATAATAGCGAGGATCCAGAATTTCAGACGCTTTTAGAGGCTCAAGCACTTGATTGGACACCGGTTAATGAGGTTGGTGAGGTCGAAAAATTTTGGGGCAATAGTATTGATGCTTGGGTGGGCATAGAGGCGGCTAAAATGCACCTTAAGATGCGCGCTGATAATTGTGGACCAGAATCGATGGGCGATATGTTTGATATGAACTTAATTTTCCATTTAGATCAGGTTTAAAACTCCTTGGGTTTGAGCATTCTTGCACTTTCTCTTGTAGAGAAGGGCAAGAATGTGCATAATGGAGACCATGCCCAGACGAAGAAAACGCCGCCGACAGCCCACCGGGCTAGGAGGCTCTCTCTCTCATCTTTTTCAGCCCTCAAAGCGTAATAATTATCGCTCCAAACTTTTGCACCCAGAATCTATTTTGTATTTTTGTTTGATTGTGTTGGCCTCTTTTTCTTTGGTGAAAGCCTTACGTTTTTTCCCCAACCTCAATAATTCTATTCTAGGTTATGCCTCTAACATTACGGCTGAAGATGTTTTAACTCAAACCAATCAACAGCGCGCTGATCAAGGATTATCAAATTTAAAAATCAACGCAAAATTATCTCAAGCGGCTTTGGCTAAAGGTCAGGATATGTTTGCTGATCAGTATTGGTCCCATACTTCGCCGGACGGAGTGGAGCCATGGGATTTCGTCAAACAATCAGGCTATGAATACAAGGCGGCTGGGGAAAATTTGGCTCGTGATTTTATGAATACCAACGAAATGATTGGAGCTTGGATGGAATCACCCACTCACCGTGCCAATATTATGAATCAAAAATTTGAGGAAATTGGTATTGCCGTTATTAATGGTAGTTTGCAGGGTTTTGAGACTACTTTGGTGGTACAAATGTTCGGTAGCCCCAACGTGGTAACTGCCAATCGAGTTGCCCAACCACAGTTATTAGAGAAATCAGCCCAAGGAATTGACCTGAGGGAAAAATTGGGGACACCAGAAACTACTCAGGAAACACAAGTTTTAGCGGGATCGGTGCTGTTACCCAATCCGCTGGATAATCCAGTGCTACTCACCCCGCTTCATTTGACCAAAGCTTTCTTTTTGGCCGTGATTATTTTGATTACAGCCACCTTAATTTATGATAGTTTTGTGGCTCAGAATCGTCAGATAGTAATGGCTTTTAATAAAAATTTAGGGCACTTATTAGTTTTCGGAGCAGTGACTTTTATATTAATTTTTTTCCGGAGTGGTTTAATTCAATAAAATTATGAAATTTAGCTTCACTTCCCACAAATTTGCTTACGCCATTCTGCTAATAGGAATCGGAGCATTCTTGTTTTATTTTTATGCAGTCTGGCCTAATCGAGTTGCTCAGCGTTTGTCTAGCCTTATTTTTGCCATTTTTTATTTCTTTTGGGGAATTGCTACTCACATCAAAACACGTCATTTAACTAGCAGGGTGGTAGCAGAATATTTTGCTGTTTCTTTGTTGATCGGTTTATTATTATTTTTAATTACTATTTAAAATGAAATATTTGCTATTTTTATTAAGTTTTGCCTTATTATTTTTTCCGCCCATCGTCTTGGCGCAAGAAATTCCCAATGAACAGCAAGATCAATTAGTTCAAGCCGAGCAAGCCATTTTACAGAAACAGCGTTTTGACACAGAACTAGTGGAACTAAACAATATTTATCGTGGTCAACTATCTGAGTATCGTTTGGCTGAAAAAGAATTCACCATTGCTCGCGATCAATATCATCAATTGCAAACCTTAGCATCCATCAACGAAGTCAATGACGCCGCCAGCAAAGTGATGAAGTTGCGCAATCAGGTTTTAATTACCTATCTTGATTTATTGAGAGTCAATTTAATCGCGGCGGAAGGAATAGAGTTATCGCTCAAAGAATTAGTTTTGAATCGATTAGAAGTGCAAAAAAACTGGCTACAAACTCACCAGCAAGCTATTGCCAATGCTAGTGACCGTGAGCAATTAAATCAACTGAGTGATGCTTTTATTGCTCAAGCTCTCAACCTAACTGATGTTTCTCAGCAGACAGTATCATTGCTGTCTTTGGGTAAATTACAAAATGTCTTTGATCGATTGACTGGGATTGGCCAAGATCTGTTGATAGAAGAAGCCAGTCAGAGCGGATTGGCCGCAGAGCGGGCAGTGCGTGAAACTGAACGATTAAATCAATCTCTAACTGACTTATTACAAACCACTTGGTTGAGTTTAAAAACTGATTTAGAGGAGCAGAATACGGTTGATTTTTACAATAAATTGAGCAGTAATCTCAATCCAATTTATGCCGATCTGAATAAGTTAGTGAGCTTTTTGCAAGAGAGATTACGACAACTATGATAGATAAGCCATACAATCAAAACCAAACGCAGTTTGTTGTTGAAGAACCTCTACTAGAGCAGCCGATATCGGTGATACCTCCTCAGGAACCAATTACACCCGTAATCAAAAAACCTCGTTTTCCCAAATGGGTTTGGCCATTAATTGGCGGAGTAGCAGTGTTATTGATTATCAGCCTAATTATTATTTTAAGGAAATCACCAATGACTGCTCCGGTCGAAGAAGAAGGATCGGCCATTGATGATCAACGAGTTTTGAGTCCTTTAGAACAACGCTTGGAAATTGCCAGACAAAATTTGGAAAAGGCTAATCCCACTACTCAAGATCTGCCTTTCCCCCCACTTGATTTAAAGTTGAGAATTGATGACGCTCGCTAATCCAATTTCATTTACGTTTTGATTTTGTCAAAGTTTTTGCTGGAGTTTTTACTTGGCTGTTGAGTGCCAAGAGAATAAATAAACTTAAGACCCAGAAAGCTATGGTGTAAACTGGAAAATTCAAGTTGGGATAAATCGCCAGTGAAATCCAGTGAATAACTTCTACGACCACTAATAAAACCAGAGTAAAGCGCCAGCTTTCTTGCCAGGTATCAATCACTTTCCCCAATCTGGCAGGAATCCAGAGTAAGGTGGCTAAAATTAGAGAGGTAAACAATCTTGCTAAGAGTAAACCAACTAAAATCAATGGAAGAATAAGTTTGGCAGTAAGGTCTAATAATTTGAGAATTCCATTTTGAGTCGTTTGCCGTAATTGAGGCAGATTGGCTTGATCAATCATTAGTTGACTATCATTAAAATATTCAGACAAAGCGAGGCGCTTGAGACCATTCTGGTCATCCGTAATAGTAAAGACTGAGTTTTGATCAATGATCATGGCACTATGAGATTGAGTTAGCAATTCATCAGCATCATCTAGAGTGAGCTTGGTGTTGGTATAAATAAGGAGTGGATCTGGAAATGATTGCTCAAGAGAATCAAAAAGCGGTAATTTTTCCGGATGAAGAGCTAGAAAATGATACTGTTCAGGCTCTGTAGTTAGTTGGGTTCCGTCCCAATTGATAACTAGGTCTGATGGGAAATTGGTTACCAAATAATCCAAATTGCTGATCACTGCCTCTTTGATAAAAGGAATGGCACGAGTGTAAAATTGCCAACTGATCACTAGTCCTACCAAAAGCATGCTAATGACAAAATGCCAGACAGCTTGATTGGTTTTGCCCTGAATAAAGCGACGATAGGTTTGTAAGTCGAAAAAACTGCTAAAAAGGTTGCGGAAATAATTTTTCATAGTAACAGTATATCGTGCCTATTGGTGTCTCGCAAACTCTGGTAGAATAATTAATTATGATCAATAAAAGTGACTATCTAGTCCAGTTTGAAAAAGTTTTTAAACATACCCAGCAAGAAGTAGCTAACTTGCGTACTGGCAGGGCTTCAGTGCAAATGCTAGACGAGGTAATGGTAGAGGCTTATGGCTCTCGTTTACATCTGAATGAAGTGGCCTCTATTTCTGTGCCTGATTCTGGTTTGTTGGTAGTTGCTCCTTGGGATAAAGGTTTGGTTTCAGAGATAGAAAAAGGCATTTTAGCCGCCAATCTCAACCTGAGCCCGGTGGTGGATGGCGAGTCAGTGAAGGTGCCAGTGCCGTCTTTAACTCAAGAGCGTCGCCAAGAAATGGTCAAGATTTTGCATCAAAAAACCGAAAATAGTCGAGTGATGTTACGCTCCGTGCGCGCTGATGTTAAACAGCAGATTGAGGATCAAGAAGGTGGGGCTGGTATTAGCGAAGACGATATTAAATTGGCTTTGTCAGAATTAGATGATACTGTTAAAGAATATTCAACCAAAATAGATGAGCTGACCAAAGAAAAGGAAAAAGAGCTCACTTCAATCTAAAAAATAAATTCATGACAGTTCTACTTTTTATCTTAATTTTGTCACTATTGGTCGTTATCCATGAATTGGGTCATTTTTTTATGGCTCGCAAGCAAGGAGTTGAGGTCCAAGAGTTTGGTTTTGGCTATCCTCCTCTCTTGAAGAAATTATTCACCTGGCGGGGCACAGATTTTACACTCAATGCCATTCCTTTTGGCGGCTTTGTGCGGTTGAAAGGCGAAGAATTTAACCCCGATGATAGAGATTTTGAACCAATCAATCAGCAAGCATTTTATGCCAAGTCTGCTCTCGCTAGAATTGCCGTGATTTTTGCGGGGCCATTGGCTAATATTCTCTATGCTGTTTTGGCTTTTTGTGTGGTTTTTGGAGTGATGGGCGTACCCCATTTTTTGGATGGCAGACCCAGAATAGAGACCGTGGCCGTCAATTCACCAGCAGAGAAAGCAGGCCTACAAGCTCAAAGCGAAATTATTGGCTTTAGGTTGTTTGATGATTTGGTGCTAACTGAAAATATGGAACAGGTAGTAGAGTTTGTCCAACAAAATCAAGGTCAAGAGGTCCAGATTATTTTTACTGATCCTTGTGATGGCTTGGTTTGCCCTGAAACTCAAATTGAGCAACCGATTTATTTGCGCCCTGAAGCTGAAACTCCGACAGGAGAAGGTTCGATGGGGGTGATGTTTGCTGATTTCTTTTTGGAAAGTGGACCTTGGTATAGTCAATTAATTAATGGAGCTTGGTACGGCATTCAACAATCAGTTGCTTTGGGAGTACTAATCGTCAGCGCGGTAATTGGCCTGTTTCGTGATCTTTTTATGACAGGCACAGTTCCAGCGGGATTAACTGGTCCAGTGGGAATTGTTGATCAGGCTAGTCGCAGTAGTATCCTGACGAGTGGCTGGGCACCACTGGTAGAATTTTCAGGAATTTTATCGATTAATTTGGGAATTATGAATCTTTTACCTATTCCTGCTTTGGATGGGGGTAGAATATTATTTGTTTTATTGGAAAAAATAGTAGGCAAAAAACGGATTCAGCATATTGAAGGAAAAGCTCATTATGTTGGATTTATACTTTTAATTGGTTTAATCGTTTTGGTATCATTTCGAGACATTGTTCAAATTTTCCAGAGCTAGAATTGAAATTAAGTAAAGAAATTATGCTAGGTGCCATATTTTTAAATTTTGTTTATACTAAACTGTTTGACAAATGAAAGGACTATTGAACATGCAGAAAAAACATCTCTTAACCGCACTGGCTTTATACAGTCTTTCGGCTGTGCTTTCTTTTAGTGCTTTTTCTTATATGGAAAAAAGCAAGGTAGTTGTGCCAGGCAATGGTTCAAAAGGAGAAACTTTGCTGGAGGCATTGCTCAAAATAGATCCAAATGAACCTCGAGATCAAGCTTGCCCGCTTAACGGCCAGCTTTATACTCAAACAGAGAAGAATGCTTGGGAGCAACGTCGTCCCTTGTTTGTCATGATCGAGAATCATCCAGAAGCTAGACCACAAGCTGGTCTAAGCAGAGCAGATGTTGTTTTTGAGGCAATTGCTGAGGGAGGAGTAACTCGTTTCGGCGCACTATTTTATTGTGCTGCTCAAATTCAAGATTTGCAATTAGCCCCGATTAGATCCGCTAGAACTTATTTTCTAGATTGGGCTTCTGGCTATAATTTCCCAATGTACGTTCATGTGGGAGGAGCCAATGTAGCTGGTCCCACCGATGCTTTGGGTCAAATTGCTGATTATGGTTGGGGTTTAGAAAATGATGTTAATCAATTTTCAGTGGGCTATCCTACTTTTATTAGAGATTATAATCGAGTACCTGGTAAGGAATTGGCTACCGAGCACACCATGGTTACTACCACTGAGAAACTATGGGCAATAGCGGAAGAACGGGAATGGACCAATATGTCTCCCGATAGGATAGTTAATCGCCGAGTTGTTCCTGGTACTGATTGGTTAACAGGTTTTAAGCCTTGGGCATTTGAAGATTTAGCACCTGCTGCCGGCAATGTTGGCCAAGTAGCTTATGGTTTTTGGGAGGGGTTCGGTGACTATTCACTAGAGTGGAAGTATGACGCAACCAAAGATGCCTATCTACAGACAATGGGAAATCAAGCTAGCATTGATCAAAATAATGATGAGCAGATTGCGGCCAAGAACGTAGTAGTGTTGTTTGCTACCGAAAAAGGACCGATCAATGAGAAAAAACACATGCTCTATGGCACTACTGGCACTGGAGATGCTTTGATCTTTAAACACGGAGAGGTGATTGAGGCTACTTGGACTAAAAAGACCCGCACTGATGAATTGCGCTTTGTTGATAGTCGCGGTCAAGATATTCCGATGGCTAGGGGACTGACCTGGATTTCAGTAGTGGGAATCGGCACAGACGTAACATATTAAGCTTAATCGATTTAAGAGTCTCGATTGGTATAGTCAAACTTAGTATTTGGCTGTGGTATAATTTGAGTACATAAATAGTTCATATTTTTATGGCAGACTTACGAGATCTAATTGTTTCTAGAGTACGAGTGAAAATGCTGGGGTTATTTTTTAACAATCCAGAAGAAATCTATTATGTTCGTCAAATTACTAGAGAAATCAAAGAAGAAATTAATGCCGTTCGTCGAGAACTAGATCGCCTACTGGGTGCTGGATTGCTTAAAAGCGAACAACGCGGCAATCGTTTGTATTATGCCCTCAATCCGCGCTATCTTTATTACCAGGAACTACAACAAATCGTGGTCAAAGCCACTGGTTTGGGTCAAAAAGTCCGTCGTTTGCGACGCAAGTTGGGTGATCTGAAGTTTGTGATGTTTTCTGGAAAATTCATCAAGGGAATTACTCCCACCAAAGATGAGGTTGAGATATTGATTATCGGTGATGTAGTTATTCCCGAGTTACAAGCCCTAATGAAAGAAGAAGAGAAACGCCTTGGTAGGGAAGTTAATTACGCGGTTTTTGACAAAGATGAATTTGAGTTTCGCAAAGCTCGTCGTGATCCGTTCGTGATGGAAATTCTTTACCGCACCAGAATTATGATAATTGGCGACGAGGCAGAATTTACCCACCGCGATCAGCAGCCAAGCCTATAAATTTTCTCTTTTCATACTATTAATATGACAAAGTTAGTCACCCATCAGCAAAAACAGCGTGAGGTGATTGAGAAAATTGAAAAAGAAATTGATAGTAATTCACTTAGTTTTAGTACAGTCAAACCAGTAGCCGATTTTGTTAATGATCCCAGGATTTGTTTAACTAGTGTTCATTTCCCTCATCAAACTTTTACTCAACAAATTCATCAATTAATTGATCCTCTTAAAAAACTTGATGAAGAAATTTATTTTTATCAAGACAAGTCATTGCACATGACGATCAAAAATTTGCGAGTGATTGCCGATCCACCCAGTTTTGATGAGCAGGTCATTAAGTTGGCTAAAACGGTTTTTTCTCAAGTAATTCCTCGACACCATGCTTTTCAGGCTTATTATTATCGACTGATGCTTTTTCCCAATAATTTGGCCTTAATCGGTACGACCGATGAAGAACTAGATAAAATTATTCTTGACTTAGATAAGGCATTGATTGGGGAAGGTATTCCTGATGATAAAGTTTGTATTAATGATCGATATTTTTTCAGTAATGTCACTCTTTGCCGATTTAACCGACCAGCTAGCCAGCAATTTCGTGCCAAAGTAGAACAAATTTCAGCAGCAATGAAAGAATTTAGTTATAAAATTGATTCTGTTAGCTTGGTTTCTGGCAGTGCAACATTAAATCAATTGAGGAAAATTGAGACTTGGCCGCTTGGGTAGTTTTAAAATAATTTCAAGAATTAAGTTCTTGGGCTTTTTTGAGCAGAATCTCTGGGGTGTTTAATTCAGGATTTTCTAGAACTTCTTCAAATAATTGATTCAAGATTTCGCCAATTTTTTTGCCAGGCTTAAGGCCTAGTTTTTCTATTAAATCATGGCCGTCGATTGCCAAATCACGCACATCCATCGGTTGATTGAGTTGCTCAACGATGCGCTGCTTCATTTCTTCCAAGCGCCAGCTGGTTTTACGCGCTCCGCTGCCCAGCCGGTCAGCTTCGCGCAAATCCAAGATGTCATCAATGTTTTCCAGACCAACTTTTCGCATAAAACGCCTGATGGAAGCATCCGTGTTTTGTGGTTGGTAGTGGAACATGTGGTAACGCACTAAAATAAACAATCGATCAGTGTCTTTTTTGGATAAATGGAAGCGGTGAGCAATCTTGGAAGCCATGCGTGAGCTGATGATTTCGTGGTTGTAAAAAGTGAATTTGCCGTCAATCAGTTTTTGGGTTCTGGGTTTACCGACATCGTGTAGTAGGGTAGCCAGACGCACGATGGGATCGGTTGAGGGGCAATGATCGACAGCATCCAGGGAATGAGTCCAAACATCGGTATTGTGATGTCCGCCTTGTTCTATGCCTTTTCCCTCGAGTAATTCTGGCATGATGAATTCCAACAGACCAACTTCGTCCATCAACTCAATCCCCTGTTTGGGCAGGGGACTGCTGAGGATTTTGAAAAATTCGTCTTGAATGCGCTCCCAACTAATGTGTTCGATCGACAAAGCATGCTTGTTAATGGCTTCGAGGGTGGTGGGAGCAATGGTCATTGCCAATTGAGTAGAAAAACGAATTGCCCGTAACATCCGCAAGGCATCCTCTTTAAAACGTAAGCTAGCTTCCCCCACTGCTGAGATTTCTTTTCGAGCCAAATCTTTTAAGCCTCCATAAGGATCGACTAGTTTGTATTGGCTTTGGTCAAGCTCTACAGTGGGTGGGAAAACCTGTTGGGCAAAAAAATTGTCCAACACTGTTTGTTTGATATTGAGAGCCATGGCGTTGATAGTAAAATCGCGTCTTTCCAAATCGTCTTCAATTTTTTTGCCCCAAACTACACTGCTTGGCCGACGATGATCGTCATAAGAGCCATCCGCTCGGTAGGTAGTAATCTCAAAGGGCTTGGGTTGAACGAGCTCTTTTTGATTGCCCTGAGACGGAATAAGCAGTGATTCATGAACCTTTGAAGCTTGTGAAAGATCAACCAAAGTCGGTCGCTGTTTTTTGGTTAAAAAAGCTTGATAGAGAGTGGCTAGGTTTTGACTGGGCAGTTGAAAATTCTGCTTTTCCAGCATTTCCCAGAGATTTTCGTGTGCTACTCCCACTGTACCAAACTCATTTTCATAGAAACTATCTGGGAAAACAGCCTGAATTTCTTCGGGCTTAGCATTGGTAGTAAAGTCAAAATCAGTGATTAGAGTTTGGTCTGGCTTAGCACCCGTAGCAGTTTGAATAATCAGATCTCTGATAGATCCACCAACCAGGAAGGCCGTAAATCCTTCTTGCTGAAGTTTGTGCAAAATGAAAAGCACTTCAAAGGGTAGCGTTAGTTTCATAAAAATCATTATAAAGTATCTTGAGTGGGGCTGTCAGGGGCGGTAGTAGTTGATATTTTATGATAGTCTATAACTCATGCAATGGCAGTTTTTGAGTGAAAGTATTCCACAAAGCCCTGAAGATTTAGAGCAACTAATGTTGCACAATCGTAAAATTACCGATCCATTAAAGTTTTTTAATCCAATAAGCCCAAGTCAAATTTCTTTAGAAGAGATTGGCATTGATTTGGAGCAAACAAGAATTGCCAAAGAACGTATTTTGCTGGCGATCAAAAAAAAAGAACAAATCATAGTATTCGGTGATTATGATGCTGATGGAATCTGTGCGACCGCCATCATGTGGGAGGCTTTATATGCTCTGGGAGCTGAAGTTCTACCTCTCATTCCTCATCGCGAGAAACATGGTTACGGTTTAACTTGGGCGGCTATTCAAGAACTGGAAAAACGGACCCTGCCCGCGCTCATTGTGACGGTGGACACGGGCATAGTAGCGCTAGAGGCCGTTGCTGACTTGGCTGGCAAGGGAGTGGACGTTATTATTACGGATCACCACCAACCAGAGGATACGCTCCCCGAAGCTCTGGCTATTATTCATAGTCCAGAGATCTCTGGATCGGCGGTGGCCTGGTTTCTAGCTAGAGAACTCAATGAAGCGGCGACACAGAAATCTTTAGACTTGGTAGGACTAGCAACTGTTTCTGACATGATGCCCTTGAGGGGAGTTAATCGTAGTTTAGTTTTTTATGGTTTGCAGGCAATCGCAAGCACTGAACGTTTGGGACTGAAAGCCTTAATAAAGGTGGCAAATTTGGGCAGTAGAAAGATAGATGCTGGCACCATTGGCTATGCTTTGGCTCCGCGCATTAATGCCATGGGCAGGCTTTCTCATGGATTGGATGCTTTGCGTTTATTGTGTACTACGAGCAAATCTAGGGCCCTGGAGTTAGCAACCCTAGTGGATGATACCAATCTTAATAGACAACAATTAACAACGGATTTGATGCAATTGGCCAAACAACAGGTGATTGGTCAAAAAAAAGAAAATTTATTAATTGCCCATTCTCCAGATTTTCATGAGGGAGTGATTGGTTTGATTGCTGGTAAGCTAGCCGATTGGTATGCCAAGCCAGTAATTGTGATCAGTACTGGCGGAGAAACTGCCAAAGCTTCTGCTCGGTCAGTGCCGGGAGTCAATATTACAGAATTAATTCGTACTGGCCGTCAATATTTATTAGAAGTGGGGGGTCACCCAATGGCGGCCGGCTTTGGTTTTGAAAAAAATAAATTAGATGAATTGATGAATCATCTCTATGAACAGGCTAGAGAAACCATTGATCCAGCATTATTACAAAAAACCATGGCGATCGAGTGCTTACTGCCTTTGGCTTTAGTTGATGAAAAATTGATAAAAACTATTGAGAAATTTGCTCCTTTTGGCCAAGTAAACCCAGAACCAATCTTTGCCCTGCAAGACATCAGAATTACCAAAGTACAAACAGTGGGTAATGAAGGACAGCACCTAAAACTTACAGTTCAAGATGCGGGAGATGGATCGGAATTAACGGCATTAGCGTGGGGCAAGGGTGAAATTGCCACTAATCTAACTCCTGGACAGCTCATTAGTGTGGCTGGAATATTAGAGGCTAATCAATGGCGTGAACGAATTACCTTGCAGTTGATTATTAAAGACCTACAGATTTCAGAAGCATAAAAAAGGCGCCCGATCGGGCGCCTTCTTCTTATTTTTAAAAAACTTTATAAGTATTTTTCAATAATGCTTTGTAGTTGTTCGTACTGAACAGCTCCTTTAATTGCCTCTCTCTCACCTTCTTTGGTGATAAGTATGGTTCCTGGAGTGCCGTTAATTCCACCTGCCCGCGCACCAGCCAAGTCTTCAGCAACCAGATCTGCAGTTTCATTGCTATCCAAACAGCTTTTCAAGGCAGTGGTGTTAACGCCCAGATCAGCAGCATATTTGAGTAGCTTATCTTCTGTCAGAGCAGGCCCTGCACTTTTTTGGGCTTCAACTAATAAGGAAGCATTTTTAAACATAGTGTCTGAAAATGACCAGAAGGCATCATTGCCAGCAATTTTAGCCACACACTCTGATGCTTCAGCACTGATTTGAGCCTGAAGATGGCCTAGAGTAGGAGCTGGATAGTGTCGATATACCCAGGCTACCTGATCTCCATATTCTTCAGCAATTCTTTGGATAGTAGGATGAAAGCGACTACACCAAGGACACTCGAAATCAGAGTATTCTACGAGAATAATTTCTGCATCGGGATTGCCAAACACATGATCGTCCTCAGTTAATTCTGGAATTTTAGATAAATCAGCGACTGGCTCACTGGGAACAGCTGCGGTGGGTGTACCTCCGGTAGGAGTAGCCTGATTGTTTCTTAAGAATTTATTTTCAGCCCACAATGAGCCCAAAACAAATCCAACAACAAAAATTATTACAGTGACAATGAGACTGGTGTAATTTTTTTTATCCATGAGAAAATTCCTTCCGCTTTTTATTTTAAGTTTTAATTGGTAACGGCCAGTTTAACTAATTTGTCGTAAAATACAAGCTGTGATCATCAATCAACATCAAAATAGTCGACACCTAAGTCCTTACGAAAAAAATCATTTACTGCGACACGGTTATTCTTCAGCAGAAATTGATCGTTATGGTGAAATGCCGGTGGAATACATCACGGGCAAAACTGAGTTTCTTGGTCAGGAATTTTCTGTTAGCCCGGCGGTCTTGATTCCTAGAGTAGAAACTGAGGAGCTAGTTGAGTTAATCAAACAAGATATTTTAGGCAGATCTAACCCGCCGGTGTCGTTAAACTTAATAGAAATCGGTACTGGTAGCGGAGTGATTGGCCTGAGTTTGGCTGGTTGGTTGAAGCAAGAACAATTAAATTTTGACTTAACCCTAGCAGACATTAGCCAAGAGGCACTAGCAGTTGCCAAACTTAATTTTCAAAGCTTTTCAGTTGGCCAGTTAAAAAAAGATAAGCTTTCTTTTATCCAATCCGATTTGTTAACAAAAATTGATCAGCGCAGTCGATTCGATTACATTATCGCCAACTTACCCTATGTTCCTAGCAGTCGATTGCTCAAGCTTGAATCATCAGTTAAAGACTTTGAGCCCCTCAGCGCCCTTGATGGTGGAAAAGATGGACTAGAATTGATTACTCGACTATTTAAACAAGCCAAAGATTATTTAAAGCCAACAGGCAAACTTTATCTAGAAGTGGATGACACTCACACTCAGTTAGTTTTGGAAAAAATTGCTCCAGATTTTGAAATTAAAACAAAACTTGATCAGTTCGGCAAAAATCGCTTTGCCATTGCTAGTTTAAAAACTTAATTTACTTGACGGGACTAGTTAAACAGCGCATCATAAGTTTATGCTCTCAGCACATTTTACTTTTTGGAAAATTATTATCTTTTTGGCAGTCTTTTTAAGTTTATTGGCTTTAGTCTCATTTTTCTTAAATGTATCTAACGTGGGCTGGGAATTTGCTTGACGGGTTGTTTCAAAAGCAAGATCAGTCCCACCAGCATAATGCCAGCTCCAGCCAGTAGAATGCTGTCAGGAAATAAAACTGAGAGCAAGAATCCTCCAAAAATAGGTCCGATGATTTGAGCCAAACTCCCCAAAGAGTTGGCTACTCCCATCACAGCTCCTTGCTCATTGCTGGGAGCTGAACGAGAAATGGCCCCCGTGAGCAATGGTCTAGAAATACCTGTGCCAAAAGCAAAAAATGTTATCACGATAAAAAATGGCGGAAGGGTGTGAAATAAAGGCGCGATGATTAGACCTAAAATAATCGTAGACATGCCCAGAATTGTTAAAGATCGCTCACTGAATCGATCGATGAGCTTGGGAATAACCAGCGAGCGTAAAATGACACTCAGCAAACCAATGTAAGCCAACATGAAACCGATCGTATCTGCTGTTAGGCCCAGCTTGAGATTGCCATAAAGGGCAAAACTACTTGTCCACACAATATGCGCTAGAGAATAAAGAAAAAATTGCCACAAAACAAAACTAAAGCGAGGTTTGTTAAGGTATTTTTTAAAGCGAGCAATATCAATAAT
>JBDRPH010000056.1:0-8871 GCA_043827245.1 Minisyncoccota bacterium
GATCAAAAAACTACCTCTCACAATCCGCGCTCTACCGTAGGTACTATCACTGAAATTTATGATTATCTACGTTTACTATTCGCCAGAGTTGGCCACCCGCACTGTCCAGAATGTGGTCGTGAAGTTAGCACTCAGAGTGTAGATCAAATCATTCACCATACTATTGATATTTTGACTGAAAAAGCCGAGGCCAAACCCACTCGCTTGATGATTCTGTCTCCCGTGGTACAAAACCGCAAAGGAGAGTTTTCAGCTCTTTTAACTAATCTGGAAAAACAAGGTTATAGTCGCGTTCGTATCGATGGCCAAGTTTACAGTGTCAATGAAAAAATTGGCTTGATCAAAACTAACAAACATCAAATCGATGTTATTTTGGATCGTTTGAGCATCAGTAAAAAACAGCTCAATAATGTGGCAGAGCTGAAAACTCTCAAATCTAGATTGTCGCAAACTATAGAGGAAGCACTGAAGCTTTCTGCTGGCTTGGTCATCGCCACTTTGGTGGAAGATAGCTCTCTTAACTTTCCTGACAAACCAACTCAAATGAAAGATTACTTGTTTAGCGAGAAACTAGCTTGCAGTCACTGTGGTATTTCTTTACCGGAACTTGAACCACGGATGTTTTCGTTTAACTCACCAGAAGGAGCTTGTCCTACTTGTAATGGCTTGGGCTCACTATTGAGAATCAATCCAGAAAAAATTATTGCCCCCAGCCTGACACTAAGCGAAGGAGCAGTCATTCCTTTTGCTCGCACCATGAGTCACGACACTTGGTGGGCCAGATTAGTCAGAGTGGTAGTGGAAGAAGCAGGCTTTGATTTTCGTCAAACTCAATGGCAAGACATGGATAAAGAATTTCAGCAGCAGCTTCTCACCGGCACTGATAAATTTTATCGAGTGACTGGCCAGAATCGCTTTGGTAAAGAAACCCAAATTTCAGAAAAATTTGAAGGATTTATTACTAATCTAGAACGACGTTATGAAGAAACAGACAGTGAATTTATTCGCAAAGAAATCTCTCAATTCATGCAAAAAGAAACTTGTCCAGATTGCCACGGCCAGAGGCTCAAGCCAGCTGTCCTGGCAGTCACTGTGGATAAAGACAGCATTGCCAATATTACTGACTTAACTATTTATCAAGCATTGTCCTGGCATAAAGCTTTGACCAAAGAACAAAAATTATCCCCTCAGGAACAAGAGATTAGTCGGCCAATCTTAAAAGAAATTATCGCTCGCTTGAAATTTTTAAGCTCAGTAGGTCTTAATTATCTCACTCTTAGTCGTGAGGCTTCGACCCTAGCTGGAGGTGAAGCGCAACGCATTCGCTTGGCTTCACAAATTGGCACAGGTTTAACCGGAGTTTTATATATTTTGGATGAACCCACTATTGGTTTGCATCCCCGTGACAACAATCGATTAATTGAAACCTTGAAAAATCTCAAAAACCAAGGCAACACCGTCATCGTGGTAGAACATGATCGAGAAATTATGCTTTCATCCGATTACATTTTTGATTTCGGACCGGGAGCAGGCAAGCACGGTGGGAAAATCGTAGCCGAGGGCACTCCTCAACAAATTATCGATAGTCGCAAATCAATCACTGGCAAATATTTAGCTCGTAAAAAAGACATCATCAGACAAGTAAAACCAGAAAGAATGATTATCGATGCGAATGAAACTGCTCGGGGCAGGGGAGAGGACGGAGCCATTTCTTTGCGTGGCGCTAGCCATCACAATCTCAAACAAATCGATGTTGATTTTCCACTCAATTCTTTAACTTGCATTACTGGTTTGTCAGGTTCCGGCAAATCAACTCTATTGCATGACACTCTTTTTTATCAATTAATGAAACACTTAGAGCGACAAACAGAAAAACAACCAGGACACGTTGATCAATTAATGGTACCTGACATTGTCAAACGAGTAACTTTAATTGATCAAAGTCCAATTGGCAAAACTCCCCGTTCTAATCCTGCTACCTATACCAAAGTTTTTGATTATGTCCGCAAAATTTTTGCCAATACTAAAGAAGCTCACCTGCGTGGCTATCATCCTGGGCGTTTCAGCTTCAACGTCAAGGGAGGGCGCTGTGAAACTTGCCAAGGTGATGGGCAAATTAAAATTGAAATGCAATTCTTGCCTGATGTTTATGTAAAGTGCGATGTTTGTAATGGCAAACGCTACAACGATGAAACGCTACAAGTTTTATATAAAGGTAAAAATATTGCTGAAGTTTTGGACCTGAGCATTGAAGATGCTTTGGAATTTTTTGATCACCACAGCACTCTCAAACATAAACTGCAAGTTTTGGTCGATGTAGGTTTGGGGTATTTGGAACTTGGTCAACCAGCTCCGACTTTGAGTGGTGGAGAGGCTCAGCGCGTAAAATTAGCTCGAGAGTTGAGCATTCGCACCACCGATCATGTTGTTTATCTTTTAGATGAACCGACCACTGGTTTGCACTTTGCCGATGTTCAAAAATTATTAAATGTACTGCACACGCTCGTAGCGCAAAACAATACAGTGATTGTGATTGAGCATAATTTAGATATCATAAAGAATGCAGATTGGTTAGTTGATTTGGGACCAGAGGGTGGAGATTATGGCGGAGAAGTAGTGGCTACGGGCACACCTGCGCAAGTGACTAAGAATAATAATTCTTTCACTGGGCGATACTTAAAAGATGAATTGAAATTATGAAAAAAATTTATCGGTTAATTGCTTATTTTTTTCTCTTTTTTTTAGTTTTATTTACTCCCTTCAATGTTTTAGCTCAAGAAGAAACCAAATCTTTTGAAAATGCTCTCACTAGCACTTATACCGTGCAAACCAATGGCGAAGTATTGGTTCAACATGCTTTTACCATCAAAAACCTGACTCCAACTTATTACGTCAATCGTCATGGTCTGCGCATCAGCTCGCCCAATATCAAAAGTGTCAGAGTATCTGACGGTGGTGGAGAAATTCGGGCCGAGGTCACTCAAACAGAGAATCAAACCAACATTGGTATTACCTTTCCCGACCAGTTAGTTGGCGAAGGCAAGATACGACAATTTACGATTACTTATATCAATCCCGATCTAGCCCAAATTCATGGTCAAGTTTTGGAAGTGGCTATTCCCAAACAAGTCGATCCCTCACAGTACGATCAAATCACCGTAGTACTCAACTCTCCCTTAATTTATGGTGAGCCAACCAGAGTTACTCCGAGTAGCAATTACAGTGTTAATAATCGCAATCAGCAAGTCTCACTGACTTTCAATGATCTGCAAGGACAGGGTGTTTCCGCTATTTATGGTTTTCAACAAGTTTTTGATCTCAAATTTCGCTATTTTTTGGAAAACAATGATTCTCAGCCAGTTTTATTACAAGTAGCTTTGCCTCCAGACACTGTTTTCCAACGCATGAATTATGAGCAAATTGAGCCAAAGCCAGAAAGTATAGAACGAGACAAGGATGGCAACTGGATAGCTACTTTTTATCTAGGTGGCAACACTGCTCAAATAGTAGAAGCCGCGGCCACTGTCGTCTTGACTCTAGAACCGAACCAAATGGTGCCGATCATTCAACCACAGCCCTTCAATGTCCAAGCTCAACCATTTTGGGATATTAATAACCGCGCTATTCAAGAATTAGCTCAAAAATACAATACTCCTCAAACTATTTACGATTATGTCGCCAATAACTTAACCTATGTCGATGTTGAGTCACTAGATCAACTCAAAAGAAAAGGAGCTGTGCAAGTACTCAATAATCCAGAAAATGCCGCTTGCCAAGAATTCTCCGATTTGTTTGTTACTCTAGCTAGAGCCAGCAACATTCCCACTCGTTTAATCACTGGCTACGCCTACACAGAGAATAGTCGTCTGCGTCCCTTGAGTTTGGTGGAAGATGTTTTGCATGCCTGGCCAGAGTTCTGGAATGAAGATTTGAAAAATTGGCAACCAACCGATCCCACCTGGGGAAACACTACCGGTGGAGTTGATTATTTCAATCAATTTGACCTCAATCACATTGTTCTGGCTATTAATGGTCAATCTAGTAGTTTGCCCTATCCTGCTGGTTCTTATAAAGATGAGCAACAAACTGAAAAAACTCTGGAGGTAACTTTTGGCACTCGCTTTCCCAATCAAGCACCAGAATTAATAGGCACCATTGTCCCGCAACGTTCTAGATTTTCCATCTTACCCGGCTTTTATAATGTAATCGTGGAAAATCCTACTGGAGCAGCTTGGTATGATGTGAGCTTTGATTTATCATCAGAAAACTCTCAAGTAAGAGTCTTTGGTCCCACCGATATTTCAGCCTTGTTGCCTTATCAGTCAGTCACTGTACCAATCTTTGTTTATAATATGAATAATGCCTGGCCAGAAAATGATCAGCTGACTATGACTATTAAAGTCGCCGATCTAGAAGTTTTTACAGATCATGTCGAAATCGAAAACGCCCCCCAATTCGTCCAATACATCGCGCATCCGTACGCGCTCATTGGCCTGGTCGCAGGCAGCATCTTCTTGGCCCTCGGGGCCGGGAGTTTACTCGTTTTTCGCCGCAAACGATAAAATTCTCTATGTCGGCAAAGCCAAAAATCTCAAAAATCGCCTTTCTAGCTACACCCAATATAACCAGTTAGCTCCACGTATAAAAAAATTGGTCACCGATGCCGTAAAAGTTGAGTTTAAAGTTCTCGATAGTGAGCTGGAGGCTTTATTAATCGAAGCTGAACTGATTCGCACTCATCAACCATTTTTTAATATCAGACTCAAAGATGATAAATCGCCGATCTATTTAGTAATTACTGACGAAGATTTTCCCAGAGTAATTAAAAAGCGGAAAACAGATTTGATTAAAGAAAAGCCACGCGGTACTATCTTGGGTCCTTTTCCTAGCAGTAGCAAATTAAATGAGGTCTTAAAAATTGCCCGCAAAATCTTTCCGTGGTGCAATGATCCTGCCGGCAATCGAGCTTGCTTTTATTACCATCTTGATCTTTGCCCGGGGGCTTGCACGGGTGAGATTTCTGCCACTGCCTATCGAGAGAATATTCAAGAATTGATTCTATTTATGCGTGGCAAAAAACGTGCCATTGTCAAAGATTTAATTGCCAAAATGAAACAGGCGTCCGATCAGCAAGCATTTGAAAAAGCCCAAATTTATAAGCAAAAAATACTATTAATTGAGGAAGTGACACATAAACAATATCGGTTAGCCCCGAACTTAGTCCTACCAGGCTTTAACCTAGAACAAGCCCAGCAAGGCTTAATAGAATTACAGAAAATCTTGCAAACCTACACTAATTTTCCCCGTACAGCCAAGCTTTCACGCATTGAAGGCTATGATGTCAGCAATATTCAAGGCACCAGCGCCGCCGTCGGCATGGTAGTTTTTACTGACGGCCAAATTGATAAACAACAGTATCGTTTATTCAATATCTATACACTCAACACTCCCAATGATTACCAAATGATGCAAGAGGCTCTGCAACGTCGGCAGAATCATGCTGAGTGGACCAAACCAAACCTGGTGGTTATCGACGGGGGAAAGGGCCAGGTTAGAGCTGCCTTGAAAGTTTGGCAGTGGGATAGTCCAGTCATTGGTATTGCCAAAAATCCAGACCGACTGATCGTTCCTACCAAACAAGAGGGGAGACACATCGATTATGAAGTCCTAAAACTACCAGCCACTCATCCCGCTCTCAAATTGGTTCAACAAATTCGTGATGAATCACATCGTTTTGCGAAAAAACAGTTTCAAAGAAGATATGCCAAAAAATTACTTGGCTAGCCCTCTTATTAATTATGATATACTTTGATGTGTTATTAATTTTTTTAAAGGAAATTATGGCTCTACGACCAGATACTGAACCACGCTCGAATCAAGAAAAAAAGATGCCTCAAAGCATTTCTATTCCAGGACCCATACAGGAAGTGGATATTTCAAGAGTTCAAGGTGACTATTTGTCAGGAATTTCTTTTGAATTAAATGTTGCAAAAGTAAAAAAGGAAGTTGAAAGATACGAAGGACAAGAAAGGCATCAAAATTGGATCAAGCAGCAAAAAGAATTAATTGCATTTTTAGAGGCAAAAGGACGAATTTTTATAACTCAAAATGCTACTTATTTATTTGTGGCTCCAGAGGGGGGGGATATTAAGTTTCCTTTTCAATAAATAATAGATAATTGATTAGAAACATTAGTGAAGCAACGTGTTAAACTAGTGGTGTATGAAACTCCTCAAGCCGCTCATCGTTACCGCCGCCAGTTTATGGATTCTATCTTATTTTTTACCTACGATTAACATCGGCGACTGGACTACTCTTCTTATAGCCAGTGTTGTAATGGTCATTGTTAATCGATTTGTCAAACCTATTGTCAAACTCTTGTTCCTACCAATCAATATCGTTACCCTCGGTTTGTTTTCTGTGGTCATCAATGTTGGCTTACTCTGGCTGGTGACTTATTTAGTACCAGGCTTTCAGATCACCAACATGATAGTGCTGGGAGTTCATCTCAACCAATTCTTCTCGATTTTACTAGCCTCAGTTTTAATCGGTCTAGCTCAATCTTTTGTGGGCTTTGTGCTTTAAATAATCAATAATAATTGCCCGATCTAAACTCAAGACCAAAATCCTGTTATAATTCTCTTTATGAAAAAATTTCTTTTAAGCTTGCTGATAGCTAGTGCTAGTTGGATGGTTTTTACCCAACCTGCTATAGCCCAAAATTTCGGTTCTCTAGAGGAAATTATTGATGCTTCGCCAGCCTCAGAAGCCACAGAGGGCAGCTTAGCTTCTGCTTCAGCGGAAGCAGAACAGCGTCTTCAAGATAAAAAAGATCAAGATATTACGGAAACTGGTGGTAGCAAAAAGAGTAAATTAGTAGCCTTTCTTGATGAACATCCCATCGGCGCTCTTTCTTGGCATAATCCTTTGCAACATGCCATTCGACAAGCTGTAGCTAATGGCTTGCCGGCCAACATCTTGGTTTTATTGCTATTATTCCCATTAATTGCTTCTATCATTGCTGCCTCTAGACATGTGATCGGTCTAAAGGGCTTTGGTGTTTATATTCCGGCTGTACTTTCAGTAGCTTTTGTTTCTACTGGCATCGGCGCTGGTCTAATTATTTTCCTTGCTGTATTGATTGCTTCTTCATTGGCTAGATTTGTAGTGCGTCATCTGAAACTACCTTTCTTACCTAGAACTGCCATGATTCTTTGGATAGTGAGTTTCTTGATTGCGGCATTATTGATCGTTTCGTCCTGGCTTGGTTTTTCTTCCTTGCTAACCCTCAATATTTTCCCTCTCTTAATCATTATTTTATTAACTGAAAACTTTATGAGCACTCAATTATTTAATAGCCAAAAAGAAGCACTAAGTATTACTTTCGAAACACTCATTATCGCGGTTGGCTGTGCTCTGTTAATCAATTTGGAATCTGTTCAGCAAATAGTATTACTTTATCCAGAATTAAGTCTGCTAGGAGTTGCTGCTATTAATTTATTAGTGGGTAAATATACTGGGTTACGTTTGCTCGAAAGAACCCGTTTTCAATCCATCATTGAAGAAGAATAAAGGAAGCCATGGTACAGGCAAATGAAATCTTGGGCATGAATGCCCGCAACCAACTCTTCGTACCGCTTAACACGCCTAGAGCGCGAGCGATCTGTAAATCAAAATACGCCACTAAATTACTTTTGCAAAGTAAAAATATTGCCACCGCCCAAATTTATGCTATTTTGGGAACTCAAGAAGACATCGAGGATTTTGATTGGTCCAGCTTAAAAAAAGATTTTGTGATCAAACCAACTAATGGTCATGCTGGTAAAGGTGTAGTTGCCTTTCGCAGTCAGCATGCTGATCAAAAGCATTGGACTGATGTAGTGGGAAAAGTTTGGAGTCTAGAAGATATTAAACTTCACTGTCAAGATACTTTGTCTGGTCAATACAGCACCCATGGCTCAAATCACAACGTCATCATTGAAGAGCGCGTTCCCATTCATCCTAAATTATTAAAATACACCTTCAAAGGCACGCCTGACGTAAGGGTGATTATTTTCAACAGCGTACCTATCATGGCCAAGCTTCGTTTGCCAACCGAAGAATCTGGAGGTAGAGCTAATATCAGTCAGGGAGCAATCATGACTGGCGTTGACATTGCCACTGGCGTCACCACTTATGGCGTAGAGCATAAAAATCAGCTCATTCAATATCTGCCTGGTACAAAAATAAAACTTAATGGCATTCGCATTCCTTTTTGGAATCAAATGCTGATTACTGCCGTAGAAGCAGCTCGTGCCGCTGGATTAATGTATACCGGTGTAGATCTTTTTATTCATAAAGACAAAGGCCCAATGGTAGTGGAACTAAATGCTTATCCAGGTCTATCTATTCAAGTAGCCAATAAAGCTGGTTTGCGTCGCAGAATTGAGCGGGTGCAAGACTTGAATGTACTCAATGCCGATCATGGAGTGCGCATCGGTCAAGCCTTATTTGCTGAAAACTTTAGCGACAAAATTATTGGTAAAGGTGAGATTCCTATTCTCGAAACAGAAGAGGCCATCATTGTTTATGGCGATGGAAAATTAAAACAAGAAACCAAAGCCTTAATTAGCACTGGTCGTTTTCGCTCAGCAATTGCCAGTAAATTAGCCAAAGAACTCGGTTTGATCGATGTTGATGATTTGCTCTGGTTCCAACAAATAGCAGGTGAAGGAAAGCAGCCCGTAGTGGAAGTAAAGTTCAGATTAAAAGGTAAAAAAATCGATACTTCGATGATCGTTTCCAAGAGACTCAATACCAGTTCCCAAAAAGTAGAAATTGGCCGAAAGGATTTGTCGGGTTTTGTTATTCGACCAGAATAAAACATCATGG
>JBDRPH010000057.1:0-4723 GCA_043827245.1 Minisyncoccota bacterium
TCTTCATTTAAAAGTTCAGTAGCTTTAACAATGGCATCTGAATCAATAAGCGTAGCCGCTAATACGGAGCGCTCTGCATCTAGATCATGGGGCGGTAATTTTGCCTTCATAATTCAGTCGTCACTTTATCTGTTCAGGGCAGGAGAGTCAAATCAAAAAACTTGTTAAAATTCTCTTGATTTTTTAAGTTTTTTCTAAAACTACTACTTCAATTTCTTCTGGTAAACGATCGCCTTCTAATTTTAGTTTGTCGACCGTAGTAACACTATCAGCGCCAAATTCTTTCAAAAAGTCCTCTACTCCTTGCAATTCACCAAAAGTTTTTTGATCGTGATATTGGGTATTGTAATGCATGGGAATGACAAAACTGGGTTCAATTGCCCTGGTAACTGTAACTGCTTGTTTGGCATTTATCGTAAATACTCCCCCTACCGGAACCAACAATACATCAACATTACCAATAGCATTAATCTCTTTTTCTGATAACTCATGACCCAAATCTCCCAAATGACAAATTCGAATGCCATCAATCGCAATAGTAAAAATAGAATTTAACCCACGCTCTTCCCCTAGCGCCCCATCGTGGTATGACTTCACGCCAAAAACAGAAACCCCACCTACTTCATATTCGCCCAAATGATTAATAATGAATGGTTTTTGACGGCGAGCGGTACCACTCACTTTATTAGCCTGATTATGATCGGTGTGATCATGAGAAATAGTCACAATGTCTGCGCTTAAACTAGGAAGCGAAAAACCAACACTATCGCTATAAGGGTCAGTTACTACTGAGCCATTTTTACCGCGTAATTTAAAACAAGAATGTCCGTGATAAGTGATCGTCATAAAGTAATGATATCATTCTAAGCAAATCATTTATAATACAAGTATTGTTTTGCAAAAAAAACGCAGTGTATCCTTCGGTTTCTAACCAAATCAAATGTATACTGTCGTTAAATATATGAAAAAAGAAACTATTATTGCTATTCTGATTGGCTTGTCTTTGGGTTTGTTTATCACCTATGGAGTTTATCAAACTAGAACTAGCATCTCCCGACGCAGTAATGATCCCAAACTAACTATGATTGAGCCAGCTGAAGATTTTGCTGGCGAGTTAGTCTTAAATAGTCCCCTAGATGAAAGTGTCCAGGCAGACGATTCAGTCATTGTTTCTGGCACCACCCTACCCAATAGTTTTGTGGTGATCTTTGTTGGAAATGAAGAAACCATCACCAATTCAGATGACTCCGGCAATTTCTCCACAGAAACATCCTTGGAAGAAGGCTCTAATATTATTACGGTTTACGTAATCGATGAAGACGGTCGAACTTTATCCGTAGAAAAAACCATCATCGTCACCGATGAAACTTTCGAGGAAAACAGCGCTACCGAGTCTGGTGTAAATCAATAAAACAAATGAAAAAATTCTTCTACAAAACTATCAGCTTATTAAGCATTGCCATTTTAATAGTCGGCATCACTGCCACCGCCATCAAAGCTCAAGAGGTTGATGAGACGAGCACTGACACTCCTTCGGAAACTACCAATACCCTGCGAGAGCGAATCGAAAAAATCGTTGAGCAGCAAAAAGAAAAAGTTGAATCTGTATTGGGTGAATTTCCCAATCAAATGAGAGGTTTTGTTGGTCAAGTAGTTAAGGTTTCAGAAACCACTCTCACTTTGGAAAATCGAGGAGTATCTAGAATTGTACCTCTGAATGAGGCTCTAGTTCTCATGCGCAGTGGCAGTAAAATAACTGCCGATAAAATTGAGATTGATAGCTGGGCACTGGTGTTGGGCAAAATGGAGAATAATTCTTTTGTACCGAAAAAAATCAGTTTTTCTGTCAATTCATTATTACCTAAACAACACATTGTTTACCTCGGTTCAGTAAAAGACATCACTGCTAAAAAACTAGATTTTCAACCTCGTGGTCAAGAAAAAGTCATCACCACTGCTCTGACTACCAAAACTGCGTATCAAAATAGTGAAGGAGTAATTACTAGATCATCTGAATTTGTAGAAGATGATCAAGTTTTATTAATCGGCTATCAAGACGAAAACGAAATAATAATCACAGTGATACGCGCTCTAGCTCCCTCACGGAATGAATAATGGCTCAGGTTTTTCCTTACCAAAAACGCCTAGCTCAAATTGCCAAACAGCTTAAAACTGAAGAAGCCATTCTCGTTTCCAAATCTACTGATATTTTTTATTTAACTGGTTTTCCTCAACTAACTCCTACAGAAAGAGAGGCCTTTTTATTAATTAAGGCTGATCAAGCTATTTTATTTCAACATAGTTTTTCCCCTACTCTACCAATCAAACCTTGGCTGAAAAGTGTAACTAAAAATAACTTTTCAGAAATTGCTCTTTGGCTTACTGATGTGCAAAAATTACTTATTGATGAAGATACTTTGACTGTGAGTGAGTTTAAACAACTCAAAAAAAATATTGATTTACCTCTCTCCTCGCTTGATCAAAAATGGTTTTGGCAACTGCGAATGATTAAAGACAAACAAGAAATCGCCCGTCTCCAACGAGCTGGCTTAATTGCGGTCAAGGTTTATGAAAAAATTATTCAACGTCTTAAACCTGGCTTAACTGAGCAGGAAGTTGCTAGCCAACTTGCCGAGCTAGTATCCGCAGAGCAAGCGCTTGGCCTGGCTTTTCCAACTATTGTGGCGTTTGGTGAAAATGGAGCGTTGCCTCACTACCAACCTCAAGACTTTAAGCTCAAGCAAGAAATGCCTGTCTTGATTGATTTTGGAGCCAATTTTGGTGGCTACTATTCTGATATGACCAGAACTATTTGGTTTGGCAAACGGCCGAGTGCCAAATTTCTAGAGGTAGAAAAAGCCGTGAAAACAGCCCACCAACAAGTTTTAGCTAGATTAACTACTCATAATTTAAAGTCAAAAACCCAAAAAAATCATTCCAAAAATTTATCCATAATAGAACTCTCCGCCAAAGATTTGGATGGGGCGGCTCGTGGGGAAATTGCCCGACGAGGGTTTGGCCCTCAATTCATCCACACTACCGGCCACGGCCTGGGTCTAGAAATCCACGAGCCGCCCTCCCTCTCTTGGAACAATCACACCCTCATCAAGCCAGGTATGGTCTTTACTATCGAACCGGGAATTTATTTACCAGGTGAATTCGGCTATCGTCACGAAGATACTGTGTTAATCACTGATAAAGACGTTAAAATCTTGACTGCTGTTTAATTAATTAAAAATCAATCAATTCAGAAACACCAAAAACCAAATAATTAAAATCATGACTATTCGCCCCCTTACCATCGCTGACGCCTCGCTCTACCAAACTTTACGCCTCAGGGCCCTGCAAACCAATCCAGAAAGCTATTTAGCTTCCTGGGAAACTGAACAAAATAAACCGACTGAGTCTTTTGCTTGGGAAATTCGCTATGCTACTTCTCCACCTATCAGTGGTTATTACGGCATTTTCCTCGAGGACAAATTAATTGGCTACACCCAACTAGACCAAGTTTCACTACCCAAACAACAACACATTGCCTATCTTTACAATCTTTACGTTGATCCTAACCACCGCGGTCAAGGTTATGCTACCAAATTATTTGATTACTTGAGTAAAATTGCCAAGGAGCAAGCTCAGGTCGAGCGTATTTTCATTACCTGCAATCGGAAAAATACGGCAGCCCAAAAACTTTATAAAAAACTCGGCTTTTCCGAGTACGGCCTCAAAGAAAAAAGCGTCAAGTGGCAAGGTGAATACGACGACGAGGTAGAAATGGTCAAGAAATTATAATGCTCCTGATTCAAGCTTAGTAATTCTCCCCTCATGATTCTCCAATTGATCAGAATGCTCGGCCTGACGATAGCCGCCAACAACTTGCTCTTCTCTAATAGTTTTTAATTCAAACATCACCTCGTCAAATCTTTCTAAAAAAAGAACTCTAATCTTATTTTCCATTTCAATAAATCGATCATTCATTTCCTGTTTGGTGGCAAAGATTTTGGTGAGTTTGGTGATGTCTTGTTTGGTAATCATGTTTATATTGTCAATGACGATCCTTACACGAAGCGTAACATCGACTACTTTTTCAAACAAGGAGATTTTTATCGTGATTTATCAGCTATTTTCTCGAGTACATCGTGACAAAAGTGGACCGTGGGAGAATCGAACTCCCGACCTTTGCAATGCGAATGCAACGCTCTACCAACTGAGCTAACGGCCCTTTGAGCTCTCCTATTTTAACACTCCTGACGGATAAACTGCTGTTCCAACTTGACGAACCTTTCCAAACGTTATAGGATACTCTCATATGCAACAACTACAGATGAAGCCAGTCGCTCATCATCTCCTGTCTTAAGCGGGGTTGTGGTTGTCGTATTAAAAATTCAAACCAATCCCGCTTTAGGCGGGTTTTTTTGTATCAAAAAACGTATAATCAAGAAAGGAAACTAAACATGTCAAACAAAAAACAGGAACTACAAACACTCAAGGGTTTTCGCGATCTCATGCCAGCAGAGAAACGTGCTAGGGATTTCGTGACTGAAAAAATCAAGGAAACTTTCGTAAATTTTGGTTTTGCACCTCTGGAAACACCCACTCTGGAGTACGCCTCGCTACTGCTTGGTAAATATGGCAAAGAAGCCGATAAATTAGTTTATACCTTTGAGGATCGAGGGGGTCGAAAGGTCGGTTTGCGCTATGATCAAACCGTACCGGCTGCTCGATT
>JBDRPH010000058.1:0-5683 GCA_043827245.1 Minisyncoccota bacterium
TCGTTGAGTTTTACCTTTTTTTTCCGCTTTAAGATGAGATGATTGTAAAAAAATATCTACCAAACTAGAGCCAATGCTGATTACGTCAAATGCCATGACTTTAGTATAGGCGGTTGGAGATAAATGGGGCAAGGTGGAGTAAAAAATATTAAGATGATTGTTGCGCTTCATCCCGTAATTTTTTTATAAAATCAAAGGGCGGTTCTTCGTTTGATTGACTGAATAATTTCCAGCCTCTTCGATACGCTTCTATAATTCTTTCCAAACTCCAATGATCCACAATTTCTATCACTTCATCTGTGGAATTTGTTCCTCCAGTATTAGGATGAATTGCTTCTTCTCCAAAAGAATCTTTGATTATGCTAAAAGTATGAATAGTGTTTTGCTTTCTTAGTCCCAAAACAATGCTTTTTGAAAGAGTGTCGAGTCTGGGAACGGTCGTCCAGCTACGAATACAAACATCACCAAAACGAACTTTAGTAATTTTTTCTTTTGGACTTGATAAGTATTTACTGGGATCAAATCCTAGTTCAGCATCTTTAAAATTCATAAAAATATTATAACCCTAACTCCAAGCGCGCTTCTTCGCTCATCATGTCAGGCAACCAAGGAGGGTCGAAGGTCAGATTGATGATGACGTCTTGATCGATGTCTGCCACTAAACCAAATAAACTTTCTCGCACCATTTGGTCAATGACCGGTGCTAAAGGACAGCCTGGAGTAGTGAGCGTCATGCGAATGACGGCTTTGGTAGCGTCTTCAACTTTGACATCATAAATTAAACCTAAACTAACAATATCTATTTGCAGTTCTGGATCAATGACCGTTGTTAGGGCTTTCCGCACATTTTCTTCAGTCAAAATTTTTTCTGCTGATTCAGACATAAGAAGCCATATTATAACGAATACAAAAAGACCTCCCCCGCTAGTTTCCCCGAAATTTTCAGGGAGACAAACGAGGGAGGGCCCTTATTTCAAAAATGAGGTTAAGCTGCTTTTTTCAAAACAGGCATACCAGTTCTTTTGGTTTCCATGACTTCATAGCCAGCTGGCACTGCTGCCAAGGCACCATCACGGATATCACGAGCAAAGAAATAAATTCTTTGTACTCGGCCATTCTTCAAGGTCACCTCGCGTGTGTGGAGGTAGTACATTTGTCCCTTGGAGTTTGTGTAACTGTAGGCGTTTGCCATAGTCGTGCTCCTTTTCCTTCTCAAGCCTCCTTGAGAACTTTACTACTTAATAAAAGCCTAACATACCTGGCGTCTTAATCAAGACGCAGTTATTATTTGGTTGGCACTTCGATCGTGCCCTGCAACAATACTTCCTCGAGTAAACCATCGTCTGTTAGCTCATGACTAACTATTACTTCGAGGGGCAAAGTGCTGGCGTCTAGAGCGCCACTGCCCATATAACCACCCTTGCTTTCAGTCAAACGGAAGGCTTTGCGTTGAGCGTTGCCTTCAGTCTGTCTCAACCAAACTTGATAGCTACCAGTTCCTGGAGCTGGGAGTGTGGTGAAAACACTGAATAATAATTCATTATCACGAAGTTCGTAACGAATCTCGCCCAAATGAGTTGGATCTTCGCCGATCAAGTCAACAGTTTCATAATCGCCCACTCCAGAAATTAAACCCAGAGCATCTTCTGCTGTCAGCTGTTCAATTTTTACTCCCTCATTGAGCAGTGAAGTCATGGCTTCTCGCTGTGTGCGAAGATTGTACCAACGGAACAATAAAAAGAAGACAAAAAGCAATGCGACTGCGGGAAAAATATATGGATAAATTCTTTTCATGGATCCCCTCCTGAGGTTTCTCTTTAGTTATTAAAAACTCAACAATAAGTGTTGAGGGGCAGTTGATGGCAAACTGAGAAATGGCGTATGTTTGCCGCAGATACTGTTTTGTGCCATTTCGATACTATTCTGCCTATCTCGTGCCAGAGAGTCAATGACCTGTGATTATTCATTATGGGATTGGTCAAAAATTCCGTCAAGCTTATTCTAGTGGCCAAACTTGTTCCCCGGTTTGCGTGTCTACCACGATCACAGCGGCAGTGGGACAACTTTGGGCGGCCAGCAGTTTGGTCTGGTCGTCTTCACCATCCTGGGATAGGATGATCGCAATTTGTTCTTCGTCCAAAGCGAAAACTTTGGGAGCAATGGCCACACAGCTGGCCGCCCCAATACACTTTTCTCGAATCACTTCCACTCTGTATTTACCAATTTGTTTACACAAATTGCCTTTGCTGTCTCTGCTAATTTGCTTGTCTTGCATGGTGCAAGTAGTGTAAAGGAAAAAGGAAAAAGTGCAAAGCTAACAATTAGCAAACAGCTCATTTAACCATTGGAAAAATCTCAATCAATTTGTTTACTGAATTTGTTGTACTGATCACGAAAATCACCTATTTCTGCCAAAACCTGAGCAATGATTGATTCCATAAATTCTTTTTCTGCTGGAGTAAGCATAAATAGAAGTCCTTCAGGAAAAGACTCTTCCGTCTCTTCTCTGCCAAAACATCGAATAAGTTGAGCACCGCCATCAGCCAAACTATTAACCGAAGGATGTTTTGTTAAGTAGCCAAAAAATCTAGCCAGAGCCAAGGCCTCGAGAGCATCATCTCCTAGTTCTAGTGCATTTATTTCAATTTTTTCTGTCATGATATTTCTTTAATAAAAAAAGCCTGTTTATTGTATCAAAATCAATCAATTAATCAATCTTTAATAAAACTTCTCTCGATGGATTCGCTCTGGAGAAATACTCTTCGAGTTTAAAAGACTAGTGACGTCCTGAACCATCTGCTCACTGCCACATAAATAATAGCCAGCATTTGCTAACAACTGATGAACACTCAAGCAATCAGTCACTCGTCCGCGACAAAGCGACCATTCCTGGGTGGCCTGAGAAATCACTGGATGAAATTGAAAATTAGGAAAATTTTCTGTCAACTCTTGAAACTCATCTTGCCAAATTAATTCTTCTTCATGTCTCAAGCCCCAATGTAAAATCATTGGCCTAGTATCTTTTTTGACTTGTAGTAGATCAAGAATCATTGAGCGGAAAGGTGCAATTCCTGCCCCAGTGGCCACAAAAACCAAGGCCTGCTCCACTCCATTTTCATCAATCATCAACTGACCCATGGGAGCCATCATTTGTGCCTCATCTCCAAGTTTGAGATTTTGTAAAAACTGCGTACCCATTCCCATCGGGGTCGGATCAATTAAAATTTCGAAGCTATGTTCAATTTCCGGAGAACTACAAATAGACCAAGAGCGACGATGTCCCTGATCAGAAACTGCAAATGACACATATTGGCCGGCAGAAAACTTGAGCTGATTTGGCTCTACTAACTCGAAAGTATAACGCTCGAATTTGGCATTAAAAACGAGTTTATCTGCCAAACGAACTTGATATTGTTGCGGTGTTTTTTGGTTCATGTCTCTCTATTCTAAACCATGGGCTCGACGCCAGTGGCGACCATACCACATCCCCAGAGCTAACTTGGCGATACTTTGATATTCTTCAGTCCGATCCACAAAATTTTCAGTGATAATTCCCACCATTCCTTGTTGTTTCTTAATTCTCGTGGGATCTTTTTCGCCCAAAATCTGAGCCGTCACTGGACCCATCTCTCCACCAGCTCGAATTAAATCAGCTATTTCCACTGGCACTAAAAAACGAGAGCCAGCTGATAACCCCAAGTTTCCTTCTCGATCAATTACCGATGACCAAACCGTGGTCCACATTTCTTCTCCCAAGTCGTCAATGCCACCCTCCAAACCCATGCCCAACACTTCTCCTGAGATTTCTTTTCCTTTCAAACCCAAGGCTAAAGCCGCCTTAGCTCGATTAATCGCTCCTTGTTTGGTTTCCAGATCACTTCTGGGCTGTTCATCTACTCCGCTGCCAACGCTAAAACCCTTGACTATTACTTCGGGCCAAGCCTCGCTGGCCGCATTGATGGCGGCATTAATCTTGACTGGATTGGTGGAACCGACAAAAATATGCATACTTTATTTTAAGGCTTTCTGCACTGCTTTAAGACCCATCATGAAACACTTTTCTCGCCCGGCAGAAATGTCATCCATGCCAAAAAAAGGTAACAAGTCTTTCTTTTGCCACTTTTTAATTTCAGCTAACGAAGCACCTTTAAGTTTTTCAGATAGCACGCTCATGCTAGCTTGACTGACTACACAGCCGTGGCCTTCCCAACCGACTTGCTCAACAGTCTTACCATCAGCCGAAAACTTGAGACTGATCGTCACCTCATCCCCACAAGAAGCGTTAGTTTCTTGATGAGTAAAATTGGCGTCGGCCAACAGCCCAGTATTTTGTGGTTGTTTGGCTTCTGCCACTAGGGCTTCTTGATAAATATTGTCCATTTTAGAGTCCAAAAATTTTATTTACTTTGTCAAAAGCCTTAACTAAGGCATCGACATCTTCTTTAGTCGAATAAACATTAAAACTGGCTCTGGTGGTGGCTTGCCAACCACAGGTTTTGTGCAGTGGCATGGTGCAGTGATGGCCGGAACGCACCGCTACCCCCTCGCTGTCCAGAATTTGGGCTAAATCGTGAGCATGAACGCTCTCGTGAACAAAGGCCACTGAGCCAAGACGATTATAATTTTTCGGCTCTGGACCAACTATGGTCAGCCCCTTAATGCCACTCAGTTGCATAAAAGCATATTTCACCAGTTCAAAATCATGTTTCATCACGTTTTCCATGCCCAATTTGGTCAAAAAATCACAAGCCGTAGCCAACCCCAAAGCTGAAGCTACATCTGGCGTACCCGCCGTAAAACGCTCTGACAGGTCATCGGCAAAAGTCGCTGTTTGTTCACCCACCTCGGCAATCATGCCTCCTCCGAACAGCCAAGGCTGCATCTCACCACTCTCTAAGAGCTTTTTGCGAACTACTAACCCGCCAACTCCCATCGGTCCTAACATTTTATGACCGCCAAAGACTAAAAAGTCGACGTCGAGCTTATGGAAATTGACTGGCATATGTGGCACCGACTGTGCCCCATCTAAAACAATTCGCGCTCCTTTGGCGTGTTTTTTAACTAAACCAACCATTTTTTCGACCGGATTGACCGTACCAAGCGTATTGGAAACATGCACGAAAGCCACTAGCTTAACTCCTGGTAACTTCATTTTTTTCTCAAAATCGACTAAATCAAGCTCGGCCTTGTCCTTTAAACTAACCACTTCCAACTTAGCCCCAGTGCGCTTACACACCTCTTGCCAAACCACCGAATTAGCATGATGTTCCATCAAGGTAGTCACCACCACATCGCCTTTTTTGAGCTGATGATCTCCCCAACCATAAGCAATGCCATTAGTCGCCTCAGTGGTATTGCGCGTAAAAATCAACTCGTCCTTCTCCGCTCCCACAAACTTGGCTACTTTTTCTTTGGAAGTTTCCCAGACTGTGGTTGCCCGATCAGACAAAATATGCACTCCTCGGTGAACATTGGCGTTGTCTGTCATATAAAACCGAGCTATTGCCTCGATCACATTCTTGGGTTTTTGACTGGTAGCGGCACTATCTAGATAGACTAATGGTTTATTACCATGTACTTTTTGATCAAGAATGGGAAAGTTTTTTTTGATTTGGTGCGGGTCAAACATAATAGGATGATTTTAACAGATTTTTGTGAGCTAGTTTGATATAATCAAATTTTG
>JBDRPH010000059.1:0-11650 GCA_043827245.1 Minisyncoccota bacterium
CAAAATCTTCATACATCGCCGTCAATTTAGGAATCACAAACACCAACATAATAAATCCCACAATCAACATGGCAATTAAAACAATTACCGGGTAAATCATGGCCCCCTTAGTTTTGGCGCGAAATTCCTTGTCTTTTTCCAAATTTTCAGCTAATTTATTTAATACCGTGTCCAGCACACCTCCCAGCTCACCAGCTCTGACAAGCTGAATATAAATTCTGTCAAAAACATCTGATTGTTTTTCTAATGCTTTGGCAAAAGTATTACCTCCCTCTATTTCACGCAAAAGATCTGTCACTACTTCTGCCATTGCTGGATTATTTTGTTCACGCAAAATAGTTAGGCCTGTTGCTAACGGCAAACCAGCGCTAATCATGGTAGATAATTGCCGAGTAAAATTGACCAAATCCTCATGTTTAACTTTGTTCAATGCTTCATTTATAAAAGATAGCCCAGAATCTCCTATGGGAGCAATTTTGATCACTAGTAAATTGCGACTAAATAACATTGAGGCCGCTTGAGCCTTGGTTTGAGCTTCGACTCTACCCTTAATCGTTTCTCCATGAGTGTTTTTGGCCGTGTATGAAAAAATTGACATAGTTAAAACTTGATTTTATTAGCTCTGACCACCCAATAGACGCATCAGCGTCTTGGGTCGCATTGCCGTATGCAAAGCTTTTTCTCTGGAGATTACTCCCTGATTAACTAGCTGGGCCAGATTGGTTTCCATCAACATCATGCCTTCGTCAACTGAAGTTTGAATGACGTTATCAATTTGATGAGTTTTATTTTCTCTAATCAAATTACGCACTGCTGAATTGGCAATCAATAACTCAAAAACTGCTTGCAAACCACTATTATCCGCTTTAGTTACTAAGCGTTGCGAAGCCACCAAGCTCAAAGTAGAAGCCAATTGAGTTCTGACTTGATCTTGCTGATGAGCAGGAAAAACATCAATAATTCTGTCTACTGTTTGAGCAGCAGTAGAAGTATGCAGTGTGCCTAATACTAAATGGCCTGTCTCGGCGATAGTAATAGCCGAAGCAATCGTGTCGTAATCTCTCAGCTCACCGATCAAAACCACGTCTGGATCCTCACGCAAAACAGAGCGCAAAGCCATATTCCAAGAATGAGTATCCCTGTTGAGTTCGCGTTGAGAAATTAAACTCTTATCTGATTTATAAATAAATTCTATTGGATCTTCGATCGTCACAATATGTTCACTGCGAGTACGATTAATCTCATCAATCACTGCCGCTAGGGTAGTACTCTTACCCTCACCAGTTGGACCGGTAATTAAAATTAAACCTTGAGCAAACTTGGTAAATTGGTGAAAAATGTCAGTCAAGCCAAGCTTATCAATGCTCATAATTTCCGCAGGGATTAAACGCAGGGCCGCTGCAATTTGGCCTTTTTCTTGATAAACATTTGCCCTAAATCTACCGCGATCACCATATTGATAACCAAAATCTAATTCTTTATTGGCGTTCACATACTCAATTTGCTCGGTGGTCATCAGTGAGGCGACCAATCGCTTGGTTGCTTCAACAGTTAGAGCTGGAAAGTTTGGTAAAGGAGCAAGCTCGCCATTTACTCGAATGGTCGGCGGCGAACCAACTAACAAATGCAAATCAGAGCCTCGTTGATCGATTAAAACATTTAATAAATCTTCCATGCTGATTGATTGAGTTGTTTGTTCTGTCATCTATACCTCTGCTACTCTTAAAACTTCTTCTACTGTAGTAATACCAGATAAAGCTTTCAAGTAGCCATCTTGTTTCATTAATAACATACCATTTTGGAGTGCTAATTTTTCTATCTCTGCATCATTGGCGCTAGTAGCAATTAAATGACTAATTTGTTCAGTAACCGGTAAAACTTCAAAGATACCAATTCTTCCCAGGTAGTCTAGTTCGCCAGTCGGTCGTTTTCCAATAGGTCGATATAAAGTTAGTTTATTAGGGTCTTTTTTATTTTGCTGGCACCACTGGGTGTACCAATTGCCCAATACTTTTTTAACATCTTCTGCCACCACTGGATCAGGAGTGTATTCCTCCATATATTTGGGATTAATTCGTCGCACTACCCGCTGAGCCATAATTAAAGTAATCGTAGAAGAAAGCAGAAAAGCCTCGGCTCCCATATCCAGCAAACGAGGAATGGCTCCAGCCGCTGAAGAAGTATGCAGAGTAGAGAATACCAAATGGCCAGTAAGCGAAGCTTGAATAGCCAACCCAGCCGTCTCTGTATCCCGCACCTCTCCAACCATGATAATGTCTGGATCTTGTCGTAAAAATGATCTCATACCGGTAGCAAAGGTCAGTCCTGCCTGTGCATTTACTTGCACCTGGCTAACTCCTGTAATTTGATACTCCACCGGATCTTCGATCGTCATGATATTGACTTTGGGAGTATTGATCTCATGCAAAATAGAGTAGAGCGTAGTAGTTTTACCAGACCCAGTAGGACCAGTAACCAAAATAATGCCACGTGGCACTTTAATACTTTCCTGAACATTTCTTAAAGCCAAGCCGTTCAGACCCAAATCTTCTAGCGTAGGAACCGCGGTATTCTTTTCTAGCAACCGCATCACCACCTTTTCACCATAGATAGTAGGCATGGTAGAAATACGAAGGTCAACATCTTTTGCTTCGGTCACATAATTAAAACGACCGTCTTGTGGCACTCGTCGCTCATCAATTTTTAAATTAGCCAAAATTTTGATCCGTGAAACCACCGCATCATGCACTGTGCTGGGTAACACTAATTTTTCCATCAAAATACCATCTATTCTGTAACGAACTCTCGTTCGACCAGCTTGAGGCTCAATATGCACATCGGAAGCCCTTGCCTTAATAGCAAAATCCAAAACAGTCTCCACAATTCGATTGATGGGCGCATCCCTAACTACTTCTGCACGAGATGCGAGTGCTTGTTTCTCAACAGTAGCCCCCAAAGATCGATCTGATTGTTCCAAAGCTTCAGTTACTTCTGAAGAAATATCTTGAGAATATCGTTCATTCAAGGCCCTTTTTAACTCTGAAGGCACTGCATAGTGAAGCTCTAAATTAAGACCGGTTTTCTGTTTCAAAAAACTGGTGGCTGACAAGTCCAAAGGATCAGCCATTGCTAATTTCAAAATTCGATTGGCTTTATCGTAAGCAAAAGGCAGAGCGCTATAACGTTTTGCCACACTTTCACCCACCAGTGTAAGTGCTTCTGGAGAGACGCTCGTTTCATTAATATTAATAAAAGGAATCTTATTAAATGACGATTTTGCTTGAGTAATATCTGTTTCCGTCGCCAATTGCTTCTCAATGATCAACTCTTCATATGAGCGACTAGATTGGAATTGATCATTACGCAACTGACTAGCTTGCTGGGCAGTCAATTTACCACTGCCCACCAAAACATCCACAAAACTCTGTGGCGTAACAGCAACACTACCTGGTGAATTCTGGGCAGGTTCATTCATAACTCTATGTCATATAATGACAGAAACCTTATGCAAAAGAAAGATTTAGTACCAGATTCTTCTATATCAATTTTGTTAGTGATACCAGAGGGAAATAATCATCGCGCCGCGGCGATAGCTTTTTTGGAGGATCAACATCAGGTAGGACAACCAGTTTTTTTTAATGAACAAGAGGAAACTCTGAAAATAGATACTGTCAGAGAATTATTGCAACACACTAGCTTTGCCAGAGCTAAAACTGAGCCGCAAGTTATTGTAGTTTGTGCCACCCAAACGGCCAGCTTGCCAGCACAAAATGCTCTCTTAAAAATCGTGGAAGAACCGCCGCCGCATACTCAAATTATTTTGATTGCCACTCCAGGGCATCAACTATTACCGACACTATGCTCTCGTTGTCGAGAAATTATTTGGTCGACAGAGGCAGGCTTGGTTGCGGGAAGTGAAATGTTAGATGGCAATCAGAATCAAGCCAATGGCACCGATCGGTCGGCAGAGGAATTAATCGAAAAACTTCAGCAGTTGAAAGAGTTTTTGAATGACCCAAATAGCTTTAGTTTCAGCGCTCTAATTACGCTAACAGAGCAATTTCAGGAACTGAGTACCGCCAAGCAAATCTTGCGATCCATTTTGGATGAAGTATCTCTGGATAATTCTTTAAATTTGCGACCGCAAATTATTCGACAATTGCTGTCCGCTCTTGATTCATTGGGGAAAAATGGTAATGTAAAGTTAGTTCTAGAACACACTTTCTTTACTATAAAACAACTAACTGCAACTTAGGCTATCACTCTCTTCAAATTCTGCCTAGAATATGATACAAGTAAGGGTTCTTAAGGGTTCTAGATTTTATTTATGACTGCATCACCAATACCTTCTTATCAAGCCAAAGACATCAAAGTTTTGGAGGGCCTAGAGCCGGTTCGCAAACGACCCGGTATGTATATCGGTTCTACTGATAGCAAGGGATTACTTCATCTAGCCAAAGAAATCTTGGATAATGCCGTAGACGAAGCTATCGCAGGTTTCGGCAAGACCATCCAAATGTTCAGGACGATCACTACTCCAGAGATGATCAAGCTGGCAGCTACCAAAGAAATAGGCGAGCAATCCATTACTGTGGTGGACAACGGCCGAGGTATTCCTGTGGAGATGCATCCCGCTGGAGTTTCTGCTCTGGAAATAGTGATGACCAAACTGCACGCTGGAGGTAAATTTGAAGAAACAGCCTACAAAGCCTCTGGAGGATTGCATGGAGTTGGTTCTTCTGCCGTCAATGCACTTTCTAGTTTTATGCAGGTAGTGGTCAAAAGGGAAGGAAAGTACTATTACCAGGCTTACACTCGAGGAAATCCAAAAGCAAAAGTTGCCGAAATGACAGAGGCCAGAGTTGTGGAGTTATTTGCTCATCAAACCAAAGATTTTTTGCATTATGAAACAGGCACCTTAGTGCAATTTGTTCCTGATCCTACTATTTTCTCAGTTACTGAATTTAATGAGCTAACCCTTAAACAAGTGCTCAAGGATCGTGCCTATCTGATGGCCGGTATTTATTTTCAATTTATTGATGAAATAGAAAATACTCAACAGCACTTTTATTTTGAGGGTGGAATCAAGTCATTAGTTGAACATCTTAACGGCGGTAAAAAAGTCTTACACCCAGTTTTTTATACTTCTGGTGATTGGGAAGATGAAACAACCAAGAAACACATCGGTGTAGAAATAGCCATTCAATATAACGATAGCTATTTAGAAAAAGTCGATAGTTATGTCAACGTAATCAATACTTCAGATGGAGGCACACACATTAATGGCTTTCGCTTGGGTTTGAGTCGAGTAATTCGTGATTATGCAGAAAAAAATAACCTATTAAAAGAAAAAGAGGGCTTCACTGCTGAAGATTTGCGTGAAGGGCTCACCGCCGTAGTATTTGTCAAAATGCCAGCCAATGACTTGCAATTTGAGTCGCAAACCAAAACTAAACTCAATAATAATGAGGCTCAGTCAGCGGTCTATCAAGTTTTCAAAGATGCTTTCCAAACTTATTTAGAAGAAAATCCTAATGCTGGTAAAACTATTGTCAGCAAAGTGATGTTGTCTGCCAGAGCTAGATTGGCCGCTAGAGCCGCCAAAGATGCAGTGGTGCGAAAAGGAGTGCTGGATGGCGCTTCTTTGCCAGGAAAATTAGCTGATTGTCAAAATAGAGATCCAGCGGAATCAGAAATTTACATTGTCGAGGGAGATAGTGCTGGCGGCAGTGCCAAACAGGGTAGAGATCGCAAGTTTCAAGCTATTTTCCCACTACGCGGCAAAATTTTGAACACTGAGCGAGCACGACTGGATAAACTCGTTGCCTCAGAAGAGATTAAAAACTTAATTATTGCTTTGGGAGCAGGCATTGACGAAACCTTTGATGAGAAAAAATTACGCTACCATCGGATAATTTTGATGAATGATGCTGATGTAGATGGCGAGCATATCACCACACTAGGTCTGACTTTTTTCTTCCGTCATATGCCAGAAATCGTAGAAGCAGGCTTTCTTTATGTTGCCTTGCCACCACTTTATAAAATTACAGTCGGAAAAAATTCTCGCTACGTCTACTCAGAAGAAGAAAAAGAAACTGTTTTAGAAGAATTTAAACAAGAAAAAATTGCTGGATCAGTTGGTATTCAACGCTATAAAGGTTTGGGAGAAATGAATCCAGAACAACTGTGGAGCACCACTATGAATCCAGAAACCAGAATTATCAAAAAAATGACCATTGATGACGCCGTTAAAGCTGATCGCACTTTTTCTACCCTCATGGGTGAAGATGTACCACCACGCAAAAAATTTATTCAAACTAGAGCAAAACTGGCAGAAATTGACGTATAAACTATTATTAATAAACCAATTATGAAAACATACATCATCGGACACACCAAACCAGATACAGATTCCGTGGTGGCTGCCATGGCTGCCGCTTATCTTTTCCAAAAAGATGAAACTTTTTCTCGCCCAAATGCTCAAGCAGTAATTGCCGATTCACTCAATCCAGAAACAAAGTTTTTATTTGAAAAATTTGGAGTTGAGGCTCCACCGCAAATCACAGCCGATCAAATTAAGCCAGAAGATCAAATTGTTCTGGTAGATCACAATGAAGAATCTCAGCGCTTAGCTGGTTTAAATCCAGAACAAATTGTTGAAATAATTGACCATCACAAACCACAAATTAGCCTCATTCAACCAATTTTCATTAATTTTAAAGTTTGGGGCTCAACCAGCACCATCATTTACTACTTCATGAAACAACAGGGTGTCATGCCCGAGGCCAGTCTGGCTAGCCTGATGTTGGCTGCTATTCTTTCCGATACTCTGGGATATAAATCACCGACTACCACCGATAAAGATCGTAAGTTTGGTGCAGAGCTGGCAGGATTAGCTGGTATCGAGGACATAGAGGCATTTACTTTGGAGATTTTTAAGGCAAAATCAGATCTATCTTCATTAACTGATGAACAAATTGTAAGCAATGATTTCAAAATCTTTGAGTTTAATAAAAAAACCTTCATTAATCAGTTAGAAACAGTTGAACAAGAATTGATCTTGAACGACAAAAAGGATTCGTTACTGAAGGCCATGGAAAAAACCAAGCAGGCTAAGGGGGTAGAACTATTGTTCGTAGCCATCACTGACATTCTCAAAGTAAATACTACTTTGTTGATTTTGGGCGAAGAAGAGGCACGAGTGGCCCAAAAAGCATTTGGTGGTCAAGTGAAAGACCATACTCTAGATATCGGATCTAAGTTATCGCGTAAAAAGGAAATTGCTCCGGCAATTGAAAAGGCTTTGGCGTAAATATGGCAGATGAAAAAGATAAATTAACTCCAGCAGAACAAGATTCAGGCGACTCGACAGATGAGGAAACCAATTTGGTTGACGAGCAAATTGAGTCTGATGAAGAAAATGAACAGCTTGAAGTTGGGAGTGAAGCACAAGTTCCGATCAATGACCATAGCAATGGTCACGCCATGGGTTCTATTGAAAAAACTCGCTACGGCAAGGTAAAACATACTTCAATTGTCACTGAAATGGAAAAGTCGTATCTAGACTATGCCATGAGCGTGATTGTTTCTCGGGCGCTGCCAGATGTCAGAGATGGCATGAAACCAGTGCACCGACGTATTTTGTTCTCCATGTTTAAGAGTGGCATCACGCCTGGCAGCGCCTATAAAAAATCTGCCCGGATTGTTGGAGATGTTTTGGGTAAATATCACCCCCACGGCGACGCGTCTGTTTATCTGGCAATGGTACGTTTAGCTCAAGAATTCAGCATGCGCTATCCCTTGATTGATGGACAAGGAAACTTTGGTTCCGTAGATGGAGACAGCCCTGCCGCCATGCGTTATACCGAAGCCAGATTGGCAAAAATCTCCAATGAGCTGTTGGCTGATATTAACAAAGGTACTGTGCCATTCGTCGATAACTTTGATGGATCACTACAAGAACCATCTGTACTTCCCACTCGCATTCCCAATTTACTACTGATGGGTTCCGAGGGTATTGCTGTGGGTATGGCTACCAAAATCCCACCACACAATTTAATTGAGATCAGTAATGCCGTCATGGCCATGATAAAAGAAGGTCGATCAGAGATAGGGGAGCCTGTTTTACCGGCCGCGTCTTTGAAAAAAACCAGCAAATCAATCACTGATGGACCAGAGCTGGCAGACAATAAAGCTATCGATACCGTTCTGGCAGCTAAACCAGTGAGTTTGACCGGAGAATTTAACAGCGAAATAGAGTTCGAAACTCTCATGACTCATATTCAGGGACCAGATTTTCCTACTGCTGGCATCATGTATGACTTCAAGGAAATTCAGGAGGCTTATCGCACTGGCAAGGGTCGAATCGTTGTACGAGCCAAAGCCAACATCGAAGAAGATAGCAAAAGCAATTTTAAAATCGTGGTCACAGAATTGCCTTACCAGGTTAACAAAGCTCGACTCTTAATGAAAATTGCTGATTTGGTTAAAAACAAAAAAATCGAGGGTATCAAAAATTTGCGCGATGAATCAGATCGAACTGGTATGCGCATGGTGATCGAACTAAGTCGCGCCGCCCGACCCAAAGTAGTACTCAATAAACTTTTCAAATATTCCGAACTACAAAGCACTTTCTCTATGAACATGGTGGCCCTCAACTCTGATGGGACCCCGCAATTGATGAATTTACGTCAAGTATTACGCGAATATATCATCCATCGCCAATTAGTAATCGTAAAGCGCAGTCAATTTGAATTAGCAGAAGCTAGAAATCGCGCTCATATCTTAGAGGGCTTACTCATTGCCTTAAAAAACCTAGATGATGTCATCTCTACTATCAGAAAATCCAAGGACACCGACACCGCTCGTGAGTCATTGATGCAGAAATTTAAATTGAGCGAGCTCCAGGCTACAGCCATTCTGGAGATGCAGTTGAAACGTCTTGCCGCTCTGGAGAGACAAAAAATCGAAGATGAATACAAAACCATTAAAGAACGCATGGATCAATTGCTCGTTCTCTTGACTTCTCCTCAAGATATTTTAAATGTCATCATTGATGAGACCCAAGAAACTATCAAAACCTATGGCGATGAACGTTTGACAAAACTGGTTAGAGGCAAAATCGGAGAATTTAGTGAAGAAGATCTGGTAGCCAATGAAGGAGCCGTCATCACTCTGACGGAAAGTGGCTATATTAAACGCATGAGCCCTAGCGCCTTGCGTTCTCAATCTAGAGGTGGGAAGGGGAGTGCTGGTCTGAAAATGAAAGATGAAGATGTTTTACAAGCCATTATCAGTTGCAATACTCATGACACACTCTTACTATTCACCAATCAAGGTCGAGTTTTCCGCACTAGAGCTTATGAAATTCCTGAAGCTTCCAGACAAGCCAAAGGCACAGCCATCGTCAACTTACTTAATTTACAACCAGAAGAGAGTATTCGCTCAGTACTAGTAGTTAGTCCAGAAAAAGATGCTGAGCACTTCATTACCTTGGCTACTCGCGAGGGTCTGGTCAAAAAAACCGCCGTCAAACTTTACGACAACATTCGTCAAAATGGCATTGTAGCCATTACCCTCAATGAAGGCGACGAGCTAGTGTGGGGTCGAGTCACTTCCGGCAAAGATCACTTGATGCTCATCACTCATGATGGCAAATCTATTCGTTTCAGCGAAGAAGAAGTTAAGTCCTCTCAAAGAGACACTAAGGGTGTTAAAGGTATTACTCTCAAAAAAGATGATTTTGTGGTCGGAGTAGAAGCTTTCCCTGACAATAAAGACCATTTGGAAAAAACTTCGCTACTGATCGTCACAGAAAATGGCCTGGGTAAACGTACTCAGCTAAAACATTACCCAGTGCAAAAACGATCCGGTTTGGGTGTAAAAGTCTCGGAAATTACCAAAAAAACCGGCAAAGTTGCTTCCGCACGAGTATTAACTGATCAACATCGAGAGCTAGTTATCAGCACTCAAGATGGACAAACCATTAAATTGCCCATTAGCAAGAAATCTATTCCCGTTCTAACTCGACCAACTCAGGGAGTGATCTTGATGAAACTCAAAGATGATAATCCGGTGGTAGCCGTGGCGCTTACTTCTGAATTAGAAGAGGGTGAAGAAAAAGAAAAGTAAAAAGTTTCTCAAATAAGACAATAATGTGTGGACCTGAGGGGACTCGAACCCCTGACCTTCTGTATGCCATACAGACGCGCTAACCAACTGCGCTACAGGCCCATTCTAAGTTTGACGTTGCCGATTGTATCATTTCAGCTGACAAATATCATCGCCCCCAATTGAGTTATTAATCTGATAATTAATTAAAGTTGATTTACTTTGATCTGCTTTAATATAGTGCTAACAACCGGGAAAGTGAAAACATTATAGAGTTTTCCACCAAAAACTTTCTAAGAGCTGTATGAATTTGGATTGATATAGCAAACTTTAAATTCCAAATAGGCTTTTGGCAGAGTTTTATAAAGACCGCTAATGTCCTGTAAGTAATTTGCCAGCTGTTTAGCGAACTTATCTTAATTTTCAATATTTTTGGAGGTGAAACAGACCAATCAATCTATCTTTATCTTGATATTAAGTGATTATAAGTTATCTTTTACTATTTTTCTATCTTTAAATATATATTAATAGTAACTAATGTGTCTTTGAATGATGTTTCTCATGAACTTTACGCAACTGGGGCTGGGTGACGTGCGTATAAATTTGAGTGGTGGCAATATTTTTATGACCCAACATTTCTTGGACATCCCGCAAGCCCGCGCCATTACTCAGCAAGTCGGTTGCAAAGCTATGACGAATGCCGTGGGGTGATAGCTTGATGGGCAGTCTTGCTCGTCGACTATATCTATCTACCAACCTTTGCACACTTCTAGTCGTTAAACGCATTTCTTCACCGTCAGCTAAAGGATCTGGTTTCTTACCAGAGAACCGGATAAAGACTGGTCTCCAGTTATCCTGACGAGTATTGAGCCAACGGGTAAGCCAGTCGGCCGCCTCATCGCTCAAAAAAACCACTCTTGGTCGACGCCCCTTACCAATGACCCCAAATTCTCGCCGCGCAAGATCGATTTGGTCTTGATTGAGGTTGACTAGCTCGCTAACCCGCAAACCGGTCGAAAAAAGAACCTCTAAAATCGCCCGATCTCGTAAACCCTTGGGCTTGCTCAGGTCAGGCTCATCAAGTAAACGTTGAAATTTCTCAGCAGAAACAAATTTCATGGGCGTTGATTCTGACTTGGGTAACTCAATTTTCTCCGCGCTGAGTACCTCAGCATCATTTTTGGTCAACCACTTAAACCAGGAGCGCAAAGAAATTATGTGGTAGCTTTGTGTTTTTTTGGATAAAGTCCTGCCCTGATCATCTGAATATCTGGAAAGAAAGACTCGATATTTCCTCAAGATGTCTCGATCAAGTTCTTTCAGGTCTTGATAGCCTTGATTGGTGAACCAATCAATAAAGCGACGTAAATAATGATGATAGTTACGCAGGGTGAGGGGAGAGAGATTGCGTTCCACTTCAAGTGACTCGAGGAACTCGATTAAAGCAGGGGATGGAGAGGTAGTAATTGCCATAGTCTCCCTTCATCGTAAAAGAAAAGCGAGGCGCAGTCAAAGTCGAGAAAAATTCGCTGAAAACTAG
>JBDRPH010000060.1:0-2136 GCA_043827245.1 Minisyncoccota bacterium
GTTTAAAAATGTACTTTTCTTATTCGGTGTCGGTAGATGAAAACTTCATTTGCCCATTTCCCTCCTGGGTTAACAGCAAAATTTGTAAGCCATTGGATGCTGAGATGCGGCCGTTTTATTTCATTCAAGCTCTTATGGCGATGCGTGATTATCCGCTAGTTGGTTATGGTCCGGGAACTTTTCAATTGATTAATAGAAAAGATCAACAACTGCCCTATTCTGGTACCTTTTATACTCACAATTCTTTTTTGCAAGTTGGGGCGGAAATGGGTATTTTAGCCGGGACGGCATTTTTATTTCTGATGGGCTCTTTTTTCTGGCAAGCGGGCAAACTCGCTTTTTCCGAACGAACCAAGATTAAGACTTTCGATTTTAATCAGGCTCTCTTTATTGGTTCTTTTGCCCTGTTGATTAATTCTTTTTTTGATTTCGACTGGAGCTATTTAGGAGTTTTTTCTTTGACCATTTTTTTCTTGGGATTGATTTTACGAACCAAATCATCGGTCGCCAAAAAACAAACCAATGATCAGTTAGTTATTTTCATCTCTCAGTTAGCCGCTGTCTTTTTAGTTTTATTGACGGTAATTTATTTGTTGATGGAAATTTTAACTAGAACGGGTAGGGTCAAGTTATCTTTCGATATTTTTCCTTATTTTAAAGAACATATGAAAGTATTTGAGGCAGAGGTGGATACTTTTTCATCAGCTCAAAAATCTAAGCTGACAAGAATTTATCAATTCGATTCTGCTGCTTACTTTTTTAATGAGAAGAGCCTGGAAAAGTTAACGGATGAGCAATTGATGATCAGAAAAAATCTTTACCTGATCGATCCTTGGCTCAATCTTGAATCAGAGGACATTGCTTGGTATTTAGAAAAAGGCGATTATCAAGCAGCTGATCAAAATCTTTCCAAATTAATTGAATTAGCAGAAGCCGCTGAAAGAAGGTTTGATTATCAATTAGGTTTCACTAAAAAATTTGAGCTAACTACTCAGAGACTAGATATCGCTGATTATTATTTTGGACACGGAAAACCAAGTCGGGCGGCAGAGTACTATCTTTGGTCGCGAAGTGTTGAGCCCTGGATTTTTGCTCACCGCTTGCCACCGGTTTCTAGTCAAACTCCAATTTCAGATTTAGAGAAATTTCTACTAGTTACAGAGGAACAAGATTCTTCAGAATGGGGAGAAAATTATTACAATTTTATCAATTGGCACTTGAGGGTTTTTAGAAAAGCAATCGAGGAAGGTGATGAGGAACAAATCAAGTTTTGGTTTGAGCTGACTGATCAAAAATTTTCCAATCTAACCTTTCTTTTATGGAGAATTGGTTCAACTAGTTTTCTGGATTCTTTGAACAACGAGGCGGAAATCAATGATCAAACTTACCGCCAGCAAAAAATTATGTTGTGGGCTTCATTGTGGGAAGCTTATGATCAGAGTTCCTTGGAAAAGACCTTCGATGAATATGAGAAAAAACTATCAGAAGTTTTGGTAGAACTCAGCCAATCGATGGTTGTCGATAGTCAGCTCTCTGCAGAACAAAAAGATCATTTTCAAACAGGAATGGCTATCACTCCAGATTTAGTAGGCAAATTGCAGTTGGCTACTGAGAGCTATTTAGCTTTGGAACAAGTCAGATTAACCGATATTGCTATGAAAATGTTTGCTCAGGCTCAAGATAGTCAATGAGCTTTTCGTCGCAAAAAAAACATTAAAATTAATTTGAGTGATAAGAACATTTGTCGAAGATCTTCTTTTAAGTTTCCTTTTCGCAAAGTTGCCTTTTCTAGTTTTTCCCAGTTTTTCAGCGACCGATGCTTATTTTTGGCCAGCGACCATTCAGAAAAGATTCCTGGTTTAACTTGCTCTCGCCAGAGTCGCCAATCTTTGGGCAAAGCTTGAGCTTCATTGATGGGGAGGGGTCTCGGTCCTACGAAACTCATTTTGCCCCACAGGATATTCCACAACTGAGGCAGTTCATCCAGGCCAGTGCGTGATAGCAGCCAGCCTAAGCCAACAAATCTAGGATCTTTAATGATTTTAAACATTGGGGCAGGGGCCTGATTGAGATGGGCGTATTTGGGCTTGAGCATGATGGCATTTTTTTGCATAGTGCGAAACTTATAAGTAGTAA
>JBDRPH010000061.1:0-5933 GCA_043827245.1 Minisyncoccota bacterium
AAAACTCAAAAAAATCCAAATCAAATAGTTGCGAGTGCCCAGTTAAAGTTGGTGATTTGGTAATTTACAAAAAATGGGGTGGCAACGATGTTGAAATCGACGATGTTGAATATCAATTTTTGAAATTTGAAGACATCTTGGCGGTAGTTAGTAAAAAATAAAAAATCAAAACTTAAAAAAAAATAAAAGGAGTAATTTATGGCAGCAAAACAATTAATTTTCGGTGATGAAGCTAGACAAAAAATGTTGAGCGGAATAACCCAGTTAGCTCAAGCAGTTACCACTACTTTGGGACCTAAGGGACGCAATGTGGCTTTGGATCGATCTTGGGGTGCTCCCAGTGTAATTCATGATGGTGTGACAGTGGCTAAAGAAATTGAACTAGAAGATAAATTTGAAAATATGGGTGCTCAATTAGTCAAAGAAGCGGCCTCCAAAACCAATGATATAGCGGGAGACGGTACGACCACCGCGACACTTTTAGCATGGAAATTAGCCGAACGAGGCATGAAATATGTTACTTCTGGTGCTAACCCAATGATCATGAAACGAGGCATTGACCAGGCAGTAAAGGCTGTAGTGGCAGAGATTAATCGTGTTGCCAAACCAGTTAAAGAAAGCGACTGGGAAAAAGTGGCCACCATTTCTGCTCAAAGCGAAGAAATTGGCCAAAAAATTGCTCAGGCTCTCAAAAAAGTCGGCAAAGATGGTGTGGTTGAAGTCGAAGAGGGTAAAACCATGGAGATCGAGATCGAGCACAAAGAAGGTATGGAGTTTGATAAAGGCTATGCCTCTCCATATTTTGTGACTGATTCAGAAAACATGGAAGCTGTGATTGAGGATACTCTGATTTTAGTCACTGATCAAAAGCTTTCCAACATCAAAGACATTTTGCCTTTATTGGAACAAGTAGTGAATGCTGGCAAGGGTCTGGTGATGATCGCCGACGAAATCGAAGGCGAGGCGCTGACCACTCTAGTAGTCAATAAACTGCGCGGTTCTTTCAAAGTCTTACCAGTGAAAGCTCCAGGATTTGGAGATCGCAGAAAAGCCATGTTGCAAGACATTGCAGTGCTCACGGGAGCTTCATTTGTTAGTGAAGAAACTGGTGTACAACTCAAAGATGTCACCATTGACCTACTAGGTAGGGCAGACAGTGTCAGAAGCACCAAAGATTCCACCAGAATAGTGGGTGGCAAGGGCAGTAAAAATGACATCAATGCTAGAGTTGCTCAAATCGAGTCAGAGATTAAAAACTCTACTTCTGATTTTGATATCGAAAAACTTCAAGAACGTAAAGCTCGCCTAACTGGCGGAGTGGCCGTGATTCAAGTTGGTGCCAGCACTGAGCTGGAGATGAAAAATCTTCAAGAACGAGTCAAAGACGCTAAAGAAGCCACTAAAGCCGCGATTGAAAGCGGTATTATCCCTGGCGGTGGAGTAACGCTTTTGCAAGCAGAAAAAGTCTTGAGCAAAATCAAAACCAGTAGCGAAGACGAGAAAGTCGGCGTTGATTTGGTGCGCTCAGTATTGGAAGAACCATTGAGAATGTTAGCTATCAACTCTGGCGAAGATGCTGGTTGGGTAGTGGGCCAAGTGCGTGAAAAAAATGACAACACTTGGGGATTCAATGCGCTCACCAATAAGTTTGAAGATTTGGTGACAGCTGGAGTAATCGAGCCGGCCAAAGTAGCGATTGCTTCTTTGGAAAATGCCGCCTCAGTAGCTTCGATGATTCTCACCACTGAATGCTTAGTCACTGATGTTCCCAAAAATGATGAATCTCCTGCTATGGGCGGGGGAGGTATGCCTGGAATGATGTAGATTTAACCTAAATTGTTAAAAAATAAAAGGGCGGATAAAACCGCCCTTTTTGATTTGCAAAGCAATCTGTACCAGGGGTGAGAGTTGAACTCACGACCTCAGGTTTATGAATCCTGTGCTCTAACCAACTGAGCTACCCTGGCATTCCTCTTTTAATTTCGGCAAGCAAGCTTACCAACTACTTTAGAGTAACTTCGAATTATACCAATGACTAGAGGCTTTGACGAGAACCCCAGAGAAGGTTATAATGACGCCCTGTTAATCGCGGGATAGTGTACGGTGCACGTGAGGCTCATAATCTCACAGGCTAGGTTCGACTCCTAGTCCCGCAACAATTTTTAAATTTACCTACAGAAATGACAGACAATCAGTTGGTGGCTGGTATGGCCTCCGAGACAGTTTTCTTTGATGTTTTAGTTCCTCTTAGAGATTTTATTAACGAAGCCACAGATCAGCAGGTAGCTTTTAATAAAGTTATAGATTTTTTGAAGTCAGCATCTCAAGAAGCTACTAGTATTGAAGAGCTGGCAGAGCTAGTCAAAAACTTTGGAAACAATTAGATTATTTTTTTATCGAGATTGGTTTTTATGATACAATTTGCCCTGTAAGTCAGTATTAATATGAAGAAAGGGGAGATGACAGAACAAGACAAACCCTCAGTAGAGCAAGACGAGCAAGAACCTGTCGTAGAAGAAGACGAGCAAGAACCTGTCGTAGAAGACGAAGATATGTTACCTACATCTACACCAACCTCAACACTTTTAGCTAGAGCTAGGCCTGTGCGTTCCAAGTTTACTAAAAGATTAAAGTAGAGACCACGCTAGTCAAAGGAAAACTGCGATGGCCAAGAGAACTCATTTGTGTTTGTTGTGATGGAAATATCATTCGTTAAAAATAAAAAGACCTATTTACAGGTCTTTTTTTAATATTAATTTAATTTCATGATAAACTGTTTCTATGATAAAGATAGTCAGCGGGAATCTTGCTTATCTTCCGCAATATACAAGTCTTTTGCAAAAAACTTATGAGCAAGCCTATGTCGATGAGTCTTTGGGTTTAACCAAAGAATGTTTTTCCAAAGAAATATTTAGCAATCAAGAAACTCAGGATTATTTGAGCTCTCACCTGATTGATAATGATGAGCAAAAGACTTGGTTAGCTTTGGAGAAAAATAAATTAGTGGGAGCAATTACTTGCATCATTAAAAGCGATAGTGAGGCCGAGTTAACGGGATTTTATGTAGATCCCAAATTTCAGGGAAAAAGTGTTGGTAAGCAGTTGTACAAATTAGCTTGCGATTTTTCTGGTCAAAGAGATTTGGTTCTAGATATTTATGCGCACAATACTAAAACGATAGAGATGTATCAAAAATGGGGCTGGAAATTGGATAAAACTAGGGGAAAACAAGGTTATTTCTTTCGGCACTGGCCTGAATGGCCGGAAGGACTTGAGGCCAAAGCAATGTATTTGCGGTTGAAAAGAGGTTGAGAATATCTTCTCAATTTTTATGCGAGGTTTTTGACAGAGAAAGGGGCCAATTGCTTAGCTCCCTTTGCATCGCTCGCTGATAATAATGATTTTTATCTCAGTAAATTTCTAGAAACAGAAAGTTGACATTAAAAGCTATTGTTTGATATAGATATTCTTGTTACAATTCCAACTTATGAATCAACAAGACAAAGAAGCTCTCATAGGATATTTCGGTGAAGAATGGTATCCAATTAGTTCTAATGAAGCTCATGCTATTATCAATAATAGCGGAAATAATGGAGAATCATTTTCTCCTGCCGTTTATTTGGCATTGCAAAATCTTCTTTGCAAAAATATGGGAGGAAAAGTAAGTCCTAAAAAGAAAGACAGACAAGAAGGACAAAGAAGAAGAAAATTAAGAACTGGTTCAAGAAGAGGCTAAAAAGCAAATTCTTTTTTTCTCACTTTAAAAAAGCTCCTCGCGCCATTCTTCCCAAGGAGTTTTTTGTTCCAAGTTAGCGTTCTCAATTAAAAGCACTTCGTCATCGGGGATTTGTATGACGTATTCGCCAGGTTTATACAAAAGTAGCTCGTTGTGTAATATTTTTTCTTTGGCGAGATCGGTGTTGGAATAGTCAATTAATCTTTTCTCTTCTTCGATTTGATCCGCCAAATCCTGGATTGATTTTTCTAGGAGCGCGACATTTTCGGTGGCGATTTGGCCTTTTTGGGCGGTTTTTCTCAAAGAAAGAATAAAAAGTACAGCCATCACCGTCAAAATCAGAATTACCAGGGGGTGGGAGATAATCTTGTTCATAAGTTATGCTTGCCTATAATCCTGACTCATGATACTATAAGACGTCTTAAACGCTATTTTTGTGAAAACAAAATTTAGGTCTGCCCCAATCATAACACTGCCTTAGAAGTAAAAGGAAAAAAAATGCAACAAGCAGTACTCGTTGACTCTCATGCAAAGTTTGAACAACACTTGAGAGAAGCCGGAAAAGCTAACGCCACCGTCATTGCTTACAGCAAAGATATCGAACAGCTGATTGAGTTTGTTGGTGAAAAAGGCAAAACTTTGGTTGCAGAGGTGACGGCTGATGATATCGATGAATTTAAGAGTATTTTGAAGCAACGTCGCTATACCAGCAAATCAATTTCCAGAAAAATTAATTCTATTAAAGCTTTTTTCCGTTATTTAATTGATGAAGAAATTTTGGCAGATAATCCGGCTGAAGCAATTTCTCATCCCAAAATAGAGCAGTCTCCGCCCAGAATGCTATCCAAGTTGGAGTATCGAGCGCTGCGTGATGCGGCCAGCGGTGACGAGCGATTGTTTGCTATTGTGGAATTATTACTTCAAACAGGCATGCGCATCAGTGAGCTAGCAGCTTTGCAGATGGATGACATGGATATGGACAGAGGAGTAACTACTATTCAAGCTCAAAATTCTCGTGACGAGCGCAAAGTGCCTTTGAATAAACCAGCTAGAAAAGCTTTGATGGATTATCTCAAAGTTCGTCCTCGTGCTCGCGAAAAAACTGTCTTTTTAACCAAGACCTCTCGTCCATTTTTGGTGAGAAATATTCGTACCGCCATTGATCGTTATTTCCGTTTGGCAGGTATTAAAGATGCCAAGGTTAATGATTTGCGTCATACTTTTATTGTGGAACAGCTCAAGGCTGGCACCCCATTGGTCTATGTTTCTCAATTAGTCGGCCACAAACGAATTACTACTACTGAAAAATATCTTAATTTAATCGATTCACCAGATATGAACCCCAATGTGCAAATTGAGGAGTTGTAAAGAATATTTTAAACAAATGAAATTTTATACACTATCTTTTACCAGTGCTTGGTGGACTAGACTGTAAGAAAAGGGAGAATAGTACTGTTGTGCGAGCTCTCCCTTGGAGAGCTTTTTTAAAATCTCCGCATGATGTCAGACATAAAAAATAGTACGATACACAAGAAAGAAAAATATGAAAGAAACTAAAAAACGAATTTTGTCAGGAATAACGCCCAGTGGTAACGCACTGCATATTGGCAATTATTTTGGTGCCGTGAAGCCTCAAATTGAGTTGCAAAACACTCATCAGACCTATTATTTTGTAGCGGATTTGCACGCACTCACCACTATTCATGATCGAGAAGCACTCGAGAGAAATATCACTGGGGTAGTGCTTGATTATTTGGCACTGGGGTTGGATCCACAGAAGTGTGTTTTTTTTCCGCCAATCTACTGTACCTGCTCATAGCCAACTAGCAGTGGTGTTGGCCAATTTTGTTTCCTATGGTCAAATGCAACGCATGCATGCCTTCAAAGATAAATTGCAAAAAGATACGAGTGTCGAGTCAATCAATATGGGGTTGTTTAATTATCCAATTTTGATGGCGGCAGATATTTTGCTTTATAAGCCATTCGGGGTGCCGGTGGGTGATGATCAGCGTCAGCACGTCGAATTGGCTCGTGATATTGCAGAAAAGTTTAATAAAACTTATGGTCAGGAGGTTTTTCCCCTGCCAGAGCCATTAATTTCCAAGACGGTTGGCCGGGTGATCGGTACCGATGGTGAGCGCAAGATGAGTAAGTCACTAGGTAATATTATTGGCATTTTCGAAGATGAGGCAGTGAT
>JBDRPH010000062.1:0-11505 GCA_043827245.1 Minisyncoccota bacterium
GGTTCGACCAACGTCCGGGTAAGCTACTGCTCTCATACCGCGGGTTAAGTTACTGCGTATTTGTAATTTATTATCTGCTTGTGTTGTGAGTAGGGCTTTGGCATCAGTGTTAACTCTGATATAGTCCACCCCTCTTATTTGTTTGTATTCCACCATGGAATTGATGGCATTTCCGCCGCCGCCGCCGATACCGATGACTTTAATCTTAGCGAAAGTGGTGTTGGTTGGTTTGACTAATCCCATAAATATCTAATTAAATATTAATTTAACAATCAAAGTGTAACATACAACATAGGATATTTGTAAAATAAAGTAAACAACCAAGTTTACGGCATAATAGATTTAAAAACTCCCTTAAGTTTGTTGCCAATGTTTTTGAGCTCAATGCCTTCAAACAAAGAGCCTATGCCAGCCGGAGTAATTAAACTAGCCCCTCGACTTTTGCCGTAATAGAGCAAACCGATGCTAGCAGCAAAAGATGGACCTTGAATATCGCTCACCAAACCCTGAGGAGTCGTAGGCTTGCCTATTCTCACCGGTAAATTCAAAACTCTTTTGGCCACTTCTGTAATACCAATAGTATGCGCACCACCACCGCACAGAATTACTCCTGCAGGAATTTTGTCCAAAACATTGTGTTTTTCCAAATCTTTGGCAATTAACTCAAAAATTTCTTTAATTCTGGGCATCATGATGCCCTCAATCACGGTTCTTTTAGAAAGAGTTTCAGCTCCTTCATGAATGCCTTGCTTGACTAGATCAATTTTGTCGGCTTTTTTACGTCGACGCATGAGTTCTTCTTTGCTTTCTCCAGCTCTAGCTTTATATGCTTCTTGATCTTCGGAAGATAATGATATTTTGATTTTTTCAGCGCTATCCAAACTAATACGACAGCCCAAAGCAATATCTTGAGTAATGTGACGCGCTCCCACCGGCACCGCGCCGGAATATTCCAGAGCTCCATCTACAAAAGCAGAAAGGGAAGTAGTGCCTGCACCCATATCTATTACCACGGCACCCAATTCTTTTTCTGTTTCAGACAAAACTACTTCTGAAGCAGCCAAGCCAGCAAAAACAAAACCTTCAACTTCCAGTCCTAAATCATTGATTACTTTCTCTAAATTGCGCAACGTAGTACTCATGCCTGTAATAATATGCGCTTCTGATTCCAATCTAACTCCAGTCATACCAACGGGATCTTTAATGCCTTCTTGAGAATCTACTTTAAAATCTCTGGGAATAACATGCATAATCTTGGTATCAGCCGGTAATGAGATCGCTCGGGCGGCCTCAATTACTCTCTCTACATCGTGAGCCGTAATCTCTTGATCTGGAGCTGCCACCGCGACCACTCCTTTGGAGTTTTTGGAAATAACGTGTGTACCTGACACCGCCACATAAACACTGCGGATATCAAAGCCAGCCATTCTTTCTGCTGCATCCAAACTTTGACTAATGGAAGACAAGACTTGATCCAAATCCACAATCACACTACGCTTCATGCCCTTAGCAGGCACAACCGATACTCCCACCACTTTTAGCTCACCAGTTTCTTCATCAACTACCGCAATGATCGTGACACATTTTTCGGTTCCAAGATCAATAGCAGTAATTACTCTCTTTTTAGGCATATTTTAATTTAAGTGCAGTTCTTACTATAACAAAGTTTGAGTCTAACTGTCGATGAGAACTTGGCCAGAATCGCTACTCTGATAAGTGCGCAATACTGGTAGCTCAAAACGCAGATCAATTTCTTGCAAAGCAACATCTATTTGGGCTGGCACTAATTTTTGCAAAAGCAACTTGAGTCTACGCGCCACCTGTTGAGGTTCTTGGGATAACTCTACAATCATAATAGGAAAATCGGAAGCCTGTAATTCGATTCTTTGTGGAGAAACTAGAGTAATTTTTTTAATTCGTTCCAATTGTCCGTCTAATTGTTTTAGAAATTCCGTCAAAAAATAATGCATTTTTTCTGGATCCTGTTGGTAAATTCCATTGGCGTCTATAACCAGTGGAACTGACAACTGATTATTGTTTTCTTGAAAGTGGCCTCCAGCGGTTACTAAATAAATTGCTGAACTCTGTTCAATACGATAGAGAGGTGGCTGATTGGATAAAAAAATAGTAACTTCTCCAATTAATGATTTTTCAATGCGCTCTAGCACAAAAACTTCTTTAGTTTCTTGAATATATAGCAGTGAAGCTACTTTCGAATCATGTTGGAAATCTCTAAACAAGAGAGGAGTGCCTGTCAGCTGTTGGAGCTGCTGGCAAATCCTTTGCTCCGTTCCGATCTCTTGATTATTGAGAAAACAGCGCACTTGTTTGACAGATAATTTTTGAATCAGTAAAAATCCCAAACCCAAAATTAAACCTGCAATAATTAAGCCTTTAAAAAATATTTTCACGCTATTCAAACAACTGTGGTTACTACTGTATAAAGTTGCTCGGCAGCGTCTTGAGGGAGATTAATTCCAGCTAAATTCTCACGCATCGGTTTCTCTAAAATCTTGAGTCTTTCCAGGGTTTTGAATAAATTTGAAGCATCAAGAGAGCTTTGTTCTAATAGAATCGCCCCGCCTGCTTCCACCAACCAGCGAGCATTTTTATGTTGTTCTCCACCATGAGCCATTGGTAAGGGAATTAAGACAGAAGGCACCCTGGCAATAGCCAATTCCTGAGTGGCATTGGCTCCTGAGCGAGAAATGGCACAAAATGCATGACGATAAATCCAAAATAATTCTTCTTCATCCAACCATTCTTTAATGAAATAATTTTGTTGAAGATTTTTGGGTAGCCGCTTTTTTTGTCGCTCCAAAATTTCTAAGTAATTGTGCTTTTTAGTTGGCCGACCGCACTGATGAATGATTGTCCAATCGGTTAGTAGTTCTCCTAAAAAATTGCCAATTGCCTCATTAATTGCTCTTGAGCCTTGATTGCCTCCCATCACTAAAATAATTGGTTTGCTGATTTTAGTTGGCAACCATGCCGGTCTAGCATAACGAGTTTTAAAAACTCCAGCGCGTAAGGGATTGCCGGTTAACACGGTTTTCCGGGCAGGGAAAAACTTTGCTGTTTGAGGGAAAGAAATGGCAATTTTTTTAGCAAATTTGCCGATTAGTCGATTTGCCCAACCAGCCGAGAGAGTTTGTTCATGAGTAACTATGGGAATGTGTAGTAACCAAGCTGCTAAAACAAATGGCACTGCTAAATAGCCACCGAAACTCACTAAAACTTGAGGATTGTGTTTTTTAAGAATGAGTTTGGCTTGCCCAAGACTTTTCAAAAAAAGCTGGGTATTTTTGAAAAAATGACGGAAAAAAGTGGCGCCAAAACGAACTGCATTGAAACTAATAAAGGACACTTTCCTTTTGGTAATTTCATAATGCTCAACGGCTTCTTGTTGCAAAATATCTTGAGAGAACTGTCTGCCCACAAAAATTAATTTGTCTTGAGGGTGCTGATTTTGAATAAAATCAATTAAAGAAAGCGCTGGAGTAAGATGTCCGCCGGTAATTACTATTTTCATCCGCCTTATTGTACCTTTCTGCGCACCGCTGGGGAATGTGACCTTTGTCCCTCTTGATAAATTCTAATGGTCAAACCAAGAGCAAATAAAATAGTTAACAATGAACTACCACCAGATGAGAAAAAGGGGAGGGGCAAACCAGTTAAGGGAACTAGTGCCACTACTGCGGCTAGATTGAGTAAGGTTTGACCACCTATCCACAAAAAAACACCGAAAACAAATAGCTGATCAAAGCTTTTCTCTGGCAAACTAACGGCAATACGATATAAATTAATTATTAAAGCTAAAAGCAAACCGATAATTACTAGCGAACCAACGAAACCCATTTCTTCTGCGATAATTGCAAAAATTGAATCGCTGCTTGCTTCTGGAATATAAGCATTTTTTTGTTGTGAATTACCGATCCCTACTCCGAACCAACCGCCATTGGCTAAAGCTAAAGTGATCTGACGAATATGGAAACCACTGCCCAGTGGATCTAGACTCGGATTGAAATAAGTTAACAAGCGATCTGATCGATAAGGAGAGACAATCACCAGTAAAAAAAGTAGCAAGCCACCCAAGGCACTCAGTGCCCCCAAGACTAGCACCTTCCCTCCCGCTAAAAAATATAAGCCCAAAGAAATCCAAAGCAAAATTAACAATGACCCCATATCTGGTTGTAATAATATTAAAGTAGAAAAAAGAGCCATTAAAAATAAAAATGCTGATAATTTGATTTCCCCAGTCAAGCACTGAGCATAAAATAAAATCAAAGATAATTTAAAAAACTCCACTGGTTGAAAAACTCGATCCCAAACTACAAACCAGCGACGAGCGCCATTCAGTTCTACCCCGAAACCGGGAATCAAAACTAATACCAACAATATTAACCCGACCAAAAACCACCAGCTAGCAGTTTTTTTCCATAGGGTTGAAGGTAATAATAAAGTGCCTAGAAAAACACTGACTCCTAATGCCAAAGAAATGGTTTGCTGTTTGAGAAAATAATATTGATGGCCCACCAATCGGAAACTTTCCAAACTAGAAGCCTCAAAAATAAAAAATAAACCCAATAAAGAAAGAATCGCTGTCAAACTTATTATCAAAGAACTTGGTAATTTCCAATGCTGTTGATCTGGTTTTTTTGAAAGAGTTTTACCTGCCATGAAAGAGTGTCTAAATAACGGCCAACCATACGCCAAACAAAGTTAACATAATTTGCATTAGCCAAACTCGTTGAACAATTTTTGGCTCTTCCCAACCATGCTGCTGGAGAGTCAAGTGAAAAGGAGCTGCCGGGAAAATCTTCTTTTTCCAAAATTTACGACCAATAATTTGAATTAATGAGCTCGAGACTTCAAAAACAAAAACAAAACCAATAATTCCTAGAGCAGCTACTTTACCCAACAGCAAGCCAACTACTCCCAAAGTAGCGCCAAAAGCCAATGCTCCCACGTCACCCAAAAACAACCTGGCCGGGAAAACATTGAAATATAAAAAAGAAACTAATGAGCCAATCCATAAAGACAAAAAGAGAGCTAGTGGCACGTCTAGAATCGAAGCCGACAAAAACCACAAGCCAAATAAAGAAATCATCAACACTCCTGATGCCAGGCCATCCAAACCATCAGTGATATTAACTGCGTTGGCAAAAGAGACAATTACAAAAGTAGCAAAAGGAATAAAACCCAGTCCCAACTCAAAAGTACCAATAAAGGGAATGTTTAAAATGGAAATCCCCAACTGAAAATAGAGCATTGAGGCAATAATTACTGCCAAAGCTATCTGTAAAAGAAACTTAAACGAAGCCTTAAGGCCGAAGAAGTGATCTTTTTCAAAACCAAAAAACTTCTTAACATCATCATATAAACCCAATAAACCAAACGATAAAAAAGTAAAAAATAAAATATTTTTTTCTGCCTGATGGTCAGTATAAACACTGGTTACATCGATTCCCAAGCGATCCATGAGGGGGAGAAAAGTAATAAATAGGAGAGAAACAACTAAAATTACCAACATCCCTCCACCTACTGGAACACCAGCTTTTTGGCGGTGAAACTTATCAAAAATAGGAGTTAACTTACCAAAAATATCTCTCGTAACCTGTTTGGCTCGTTGAAATTTCAGGTGATAGAGCAAATCAATAAATGGCACAATAGCAATGCTGGTCACCACAAAAGAAAAAATTAACAAACCTAAAAAAAGTGCTAATGAGCCCATAGTGAGAAAATTGTAACGACTCTTGATTAGATAATAAACTAGCAAAACCCAGAATTTAGCTTTAAAAAAACTTTTAACTCAAGGAATCTGCCAAGTAAATTACTTAATATTTTGAATTTTTGCTCCCAGTAAGCTCAGTTTTTCATCTATTTTTGAATAGCCACGTTCAATTTCTTCAATGCCATAAAGCGTTGTTTGCCCCACGCCACTGATGGCAGCAATCAAAATAATTGCTCCAGCTCTCAGGTCATGAGCCGTAAATTCTCCTCCTGTAAATTGCGTGGGTCCAGTAATTTCAATGGCACGCACATCAGTTGATTTTCTATCCGCCCAATTAAAATTATAAAATTGCTCTGGATCCAATGGCGCTGGAGGAGTAATCAATTCAATTTTGGCCCCCATTTGCTGTAAAACCTCAACATATTGAAAACGGCTCTGCATCACTGTTTCGTGAATCTGACTCTTGCCTGTCGCATGACACATTAAAACTGCCCAGAGGGGTTGCCAGTCAGTCATAAAACCAGGATGAATGGCTGTCTGGATATTGGTGGCTTGCAATGGTCCTTGATAATAAAAACGAATGCCATATTCTTTAATTTCGAAACCAGCACCAATTTCATCAAGTTTTTCCAAAAAAGCAGTCAGGTCTTCGGCTCTGGCATTTTCTACAATAATATCTCCCCGGGAAGCTAGAGCTGCGCAGGCGTAACTAACCACTTCGTTTCTGTCTGGCATGACTTTGTAGGTAGCACCAGTCAATTTTTCAACTCCCTCAATCTCAATAGTTCTAGGTCTAGTACGTTTAACTTTCGCTCCCATTTCATTCAAAAAATTGATCAGATCAGTAACTTCTGGCTCTTCAGCAGCGTTCTCTAAAACAGTCTTGCCAGCCGCCAACACTGAGGCCATGATAAGTGTCTCTGTGCCGGTATGAGTATTTTGGGGAAATTTATAATGCGTGCCCACCAAGCGCTCAGCTTGAACTATCAAGTTGCCATTTTCTTGAGTGATGATTGCTCCCATTTTTTGCAACCCCGCAAAGTGGCGATCTAAAGGACGCTTGCCAATCTTGTCACCACCCGGTAGGGGCACTCTGGCTTCGCCGAAGCGAGCTAGTAGGGGAGCGATAAATAGCGTTGAGGCTCGTGAAATTTCACCATATCGCTCATCGATGGCAAAACTGTTGAGGGTGCTGGGATCAATAATTTGCGTTCCTTCTCCGGCGAGAGTAGCCTTACCGCCCAAATTATTAATAATTTCTGCCACCATCTCTACATCAGAAATTCCTGGAAGATTGAGAATTTTTGACTCTGTTTCCGCTAAAAGTGTAGCAATCATCAATTTATAAGAAGCATTCTTGGCACCACTGACTTTAACACTGCCCCTGAGGGGAGTGCCACCGGCAATTAGCCAACCAGTTTTTTGTTGTTTCTTCATGATTATGTTTGTTTCTGTTAATTTTAATTTAGAATTAAGATTTACCTAACCAAAAAACCTCTTCTTGCAAATCAACTCCAAATTTTTCCCTAACGACTGATTTTACTCGCTCAATTAATTTTTGGATATCACTGGCTTTACCCGCTCCTCGATTAACAAAAAAGGCGGCATGCTTATCACTCACTTCAATATCTCCTTCACGCTCATTCTTTAATCCCGCTTGATCTATTAAAAATCCACTCGGCACATGAGAGCGATCAGCAAATTGTGGAAAACGTGTTTTAAGCCCTGGAGTATTGGGAGTGTTTTGAAAAATACAGCCAGAACTTGGCAAGCCCAGTGGTTGAGTTTGAGAGCGATAAAGAGTGGCTTGCTTAATCAATTCTTGAGATTTTTCAGCCAAACCGGGCAACAAATGAAACTCTGCCTGCAAAATCACTTCAGCTGTTTGTTGGAAACGAGAAGCATCATAGGCGAATTTACATTGCTCGTTAGTCAGCCATTCGACTTCTCCAGCAGCATTAATAATTTCCACTCGATAAACATGCTTGCTGATGAGATCCTGCAAATAATGAGCATTATTATAAATAGCGCCTCCCAAATTACCCGGAACACCCAAAAAATACTCTAAGCCCGTTAAGCCGGCGTCTATTGTTTTTCGCACTAAAAGAGCGGTTTTAAGACCCGCTCCAGCTCTCACAATAGTTTCCTCATCTTCTTGATTAATAATTGAAAAATCATCATTGGTGAGTTTGAGCACTAAACCAGCAACACCCTCATCAGAAATCACTACATTACTACCTCCACCCAAAATAGTAATCGGAAAGTGATTGACTTGACAGAATTTTACTAAAGAAATAATTTGCTTTCGATCTGCTAGCTCCAAATATAATTCTGCTGGTCCGCCTACTTTAAAATAAGTTTGCGTGGCTAGCGGATAATTCAATTGAAAAGACAAATCAGGAAAAGCTGTGGTAAGTTGTTCTTGTAAGATTGTCATAAAGTAAACTGATACTCTGGACCTTTCTGATCCAATTTTCTCATGATTAAACCAATTCCTCAAACTAAACTGCCCCAACCAGAGGAACTCGGCGTTTTTTTAATCGATAAGCCCACTGGTTTTAGTAGCCATGACGTGATTAATCAGGTACGTCGTTTAACTGGAGTGCGTCGAGTCGGTCATACAGGCACTCTAGATCCACTAGCCACTGGCTTATTGATTGCACTGATTGGTAGAGAATACACCAAACTGCAAACCCAGTTTCTTAAATTAGATAAAGAATATCTAGTTACTATTCAATTAGGACTAACTACCGACACCTACGACATCACCGGCAAAAAGTCCAAGCAAGCAGATTGGACTGAAATTCAATCAATTAGCAGAAAGCAGTTAATGTCTGCTTTGCGACAATTCAGGGGAAAAATTAGTCAAACCGTACCAGCTTTTTCTGCAATCAAACAAGCTGGCAAGAAACTTTATGATTTAGCACTTCAAGGATCAATCAATCAGGATCAACTACCAGTGCGTCAAATAAATATTCATCATTTGAAGCTTAAAAGTTTTACTAAAAATAATCAGACTGAAACCGCCGAGTTAGTGATCAGTTTAAAGGTGAGCTCTGGTACTTATGTGCGATCACTAGCTCATGATCTAGGTCAAACACTGGGGGTGGGTGCGATTGTCACAAATTTGAGAAGAACAAAAATAGGCAAATATAGTGTGAGCAAAGCCGTCAAGTTAGTTATGGAAAAGTCCTCAAAAATCAAAAGCCGTAATTAGTTTTGCCAATCGGACTAATTGATTCTAATGGCCAATAACGGAAAAAGGCTTTGCCAATAATGACATCTTTGGAGACTGGACCCCAAACACGCGAGTCGCTGGAGTGAGCTCGATTATCACCCACAGCCAAATATTGATCGGGGCCCAAAGTGACTGGACCGTTGGCCGTATAAGCTCCTGGCAAAGTTTTAAAATTGGTAGGCAAGTATTGTTCGGGAAGAACTTTTCCATTTACAAAAACAGCTCCGTCACGAACCTCTATTGTTTCCCCAGGCAAACCTAAAATTCTTTTAATAAAATCACAGCCAGTTCCCTTAACACAATTAGCCGCATCGGGAGCATGAAAAACAATCACATCTCCGCGTTTTGGCTCTCCCATTTTATAACTAATTTTGTCTGTCAAAACATAATCTCCATTTTGAAAATTGGGTACCATCGACTCTCCATTAACCTGATGGGGTTGCATAAAAAATAAGTAAACTACCAAGAAAATAGATAAAGAAATAACTATCGTTTCCATCAAATCAGTAAAAAACAAACCAATTTTTTTCAATTTCATTGGGTTTCATTATGACCCCAAATTTTAGTAAAAAAAAGTGCTATATATAAATTTGTTCCTCTTCTCTTATATAATGATCGATATGAATTACACTCGCCAGGCTTTAGCTGGCTTTAGCTGGCAAACTCTTTACAAGGGATTGCTCATGTTTGTTGCTCTGGCCAAAATTTCGGTGTTGGCACGCTTACTTGGTCCCGAAGCTTTCGGCTTGTTTTCACTTACTCTGATCGCTCTGGGTATTACTGAAAGCCTGACGCAAACAGGAGTTAATATTACGATTCTTCAATCTGATCGTCCTGTGCGCTACTTCTTGAATAGTGCTTGGGTGATTGCTATTTTGCGCGGTTTTTTGATCGGCATCATCATGCTCTTGCTGGGGCTGTTTATGCAAAATTATTATCAAGAGCCACAATTGTTAGCCCTGATTAGTGTCGCTGCCCTGGTGCCTGTCATCAAAGGATTTATCAACCCTTACATCGTGGTTTTGCATAAAGACTTGCGTTTTTTCCAAGACAGTCTTTATCGTTTTTCCCTGGTATTAGTAGAAAGCCTAGTGGCAATTTTCTTAGGTTTACTCACTCATTCTGTTTGGGCTCTAGTTTGGGCTTTGGTAGCCAGTGCCATTTTTGAGGTCATTCTTTCTTTTCTGGCTTTTAAAACGAAGCCTAAATTCGCTTACTTACATTCTAGAGGAAAAACTATTCTGGAAAATGCTCGCTTTTTGAGCATAGCGACTGTTTTAAATTACTTAAATGAAAACGCCGATAATTTTTTACTAGGAAGATTGGTCGGAACTTATTTTTTGGGAATTTATCACAATGCTTATTCTTTGAGTCATAAGGCTAACTATGATTTTTCCAAATCAGCCCATCACAGCACCATTCCCGTTTTTACTAAATTAGTTGACAAACCAGAAAGATTGTCGCGCGCCTTTTTCAAATCACTTTTGGCGCTCCTGGCTTTTATTACCGTCATCTCCCTACCCCTTCTCATTGCCCCCCATTTCTTTGTCAATTTAATTTTGGGTGAGCGGTGGTTGGAGGCTGTGCCATTTATAAGACCACTAGTGTTGGCTGGCATCGTGCAGAGTATTAGTAACTTAAGTTACGCCCTCTTTTTAGCTAAAAAACAGTACCAAGTCATGAACTGGCACTTACTCAGCTCTTTCGTGTTAATGACCATTTTGATCATCTGGTGGGGCGGTCAGGCCCATTTAATGGGTGCCGTACTGGGTATTTTGGCCGCCAGAGTAATTTCTTTGCCTCTCATTGTATTTGGCATACTGCGAGCAACTAAAAATAATGACAAAATCAGTAAATAATCCAGTCAGCGTCATCATTCTCACTCACCGTCATGATCGGCGATTTGTGCAGGCTTTAGCTTCTGCTCAACCAGCTGACGAAGTATTGGTGATTGATTTTGATAGTCAAAATAATTGGCCAAGTTTGAGCAAACAATTTCAGTTTAAAAAAATTGATCGCTGTGAATCGCTAAAAAATTTCTCAGTAGAGCGCAATGCCGCTATGAAAAAAGCTAAACACGATTGGGTGTTTTTCTTGGACAGTGATGAAGAAATCGATTCATCTAGTTGGAAGGAAATCCGTGAGCTAGTCAAACGGATAGATATTAACGGCGTACTAATTAATCGACGAGATATTTTCTACGGCAAAATCTTGCGTTTTGGAGAAACTGGAAAAGTAAAACTGATTAGATTGATGAAAAAACAAGTTAGTCAATTTACTAGACCAGTTCATGAAATTGCTCAAATCAAAGGAAAGGTCGTTTCTTCTCGCATTTCATTACTGCACTTCGCTCATCAAAATATTGCTGAGTTTTTTCAAGACATCTCTTACTACGCTCAACTTGAGGCGGAATATCAGCAAGATTATCTTCTAAATAATTTTAGACTGGGTTTGAAAACCATCAATTATCCTGTTGGTAAGTTTTGTCAAAACTTTTTTGGCAAGCTGGGATTTTTGGATGGCTGGCGTGGCT
>JBDRPH010000063.1:0-6794 GCA_043827245.1 Minisyncoccota bacterium
ATCATAACAAAATTTATAGAAATTAATAAAAAACCAAATAGCCACCAATGGAGTTTTTTAGGTTTTTTCATGGAAGAAGTGGCTCTTTATTTCGGTATTTTTATGGTTTAAGAAGTAAATTAAGCCGATTGCCAATAGCCAAATCAAGTAAATTGGCTGATTTAAACCAGGCTTAACCGTCTGGTTAAGAAAAAATAAGTGCTTCCACCAGGCTACGGCCGCAAAATACCAAGTATAAATTTGTTCCATCAGTCCGGAAAGTAACCAAATTATTACTCGTACTGGCCAAAATTCCTCGAGAAAACTCAGCAAAAACTCCAGTCCAGCCAGCTGAGTAATGGTCCCTACCCAGGGCAATAAGACTGGATTAGCCAAGAAGCTGACCAGATTAGCAGAGTGGAAAAACCAAATTAATAACGGAAAAATCAAGCTTTGGGCGGCCAAAGAAGTGCTTCCTTCCTCGAGTAAAATGGCCGAAATGCGGTTCAGAAAACCACCCTTCTGACTTGATTCCGTATCGTTCCAAAAAAGCGATAACCTCTGGGAAAAAGACAAAATTCCTAGTGTTGCCAGAGCTGACAACCAGAGGGAAAGCGAGCTTATTAAATCTGGTTGAAATAGCAATATTAGTCCTACTGACCAGACTAAAATACGTATTTTTTTTGTTTTTATTCCCAGAAATTTCAGGATGTAAACCAGTGAAAACATCCATGCCGCTCGCAATAAAGGAGGCTGTAACTCGAGGTAAATAACATAGAACCAAATAAAAAATAGCGTCAGGCTAATCTGCCACGGTTTTGCGAGCGGCTGAACAACCGCCCAGGCTAAATTGGCAATCAAAGCTACGTTAAAACCAGAGGCCACTAGCACATGAAGTAAGCCGGCATTGGTAAAAGCAGATAAATAGCTAGCCTCCGTTGATTTTTGACCCAATACCAGGCCACTAGCAAAGTGAAGATCATCTTGGGAATGGAACAGTTGGAGGGTGTAGTTTTTCTTAGCCTGGAGTTCCTCAAGAGATTTTTTAAACGAAAAAACCCGATATTTAAGCAAAATCAGCAATGATTTAGATTGGTTGTTTAACCCATTCACCAATCTTTTTATTGTGAAAACTTGCTTAGCAACTACCCCCTCGCGACTGCCAAATTGGTGAACAAAAGTTTGTTCTACCAGGCTACAAACCTGGAAATTTTGCTCTAAAACACTATCGTAACAAAAGGTATCAAACAAAGTCAATAAAGAGGGTGTTTTTGCCTGGTTTCGGTCTATGTTCGCTAGTGTTTTTTGAGCTATTAATATTTTTGCAAAATAAATGATCAATATAAATAGTGCAATCTTAATCAAAGTGCTTATTAGTGATCTAGTCAGGCAGATAGTGTTCGTCATCTTTTCGGATACTTTTTGAGCAGTTTATAATAAAAGAATTACTAATGGCCGATGATGGCCTTAAACTACCCATTAATTTGTTTAAAACTCCCCTTTTTCTAACTGAATTCTTCATTTTTGATTTCCCTTAATCACTCATAAAACAATCAAGCCATTCAGACTGGCAAAAATGCCCTCCGTAATGGCATCTTTACTGACTAGTTCGCCAAGTGTGGTGTAAGGTCGATTTTCGATGATTTTACTAGCTCTCACCTCGCCAATTCCCGGGAGAGTTTGTAATTCTTTGTCACTAGAATTGTTAATTGAAATTAGACCACCTGTTTGAGAAATCAATTGGTCGGTGGCACCTAAGTCATTGGTCGAATTTTGATTGGAATTACTAGCCAATGAACTGGCCACCGAGGTTGATTTTTCTTCCTCAAAAGGCACATAAATCTTTTCGCCATCTAGTAAAGATTTGGCTAAATTTAAGTTTTGAACGGCAAAAGTGCGGTCGGCTCGCTGAGAGAACCCCCCAGCTTTCTCGATAGCATCTGCTACCCGCGAGCCGACCGACACTTGCCAAACCCCAGGTTGAACCACCGCTCCCGCCACTTCTACAGTGACTGTTTGTTGCTTGAGGAAGTTTTGCTCCCCAACTGCCTCCAGCAATTCCACTGAGCAAACCGGAATCTGCGTTCGTTCAACCATTAATACATTCAGGCCATGCGCTATCCCGATGAAACCGCATAGACCAGACAGCAGTTGTAACGCCTGACTCTTGTTGCCGCCGAAGATTTGAGAGAGTACGACGCCCCACTGCATAAACCTAGTTTGCCAGAGAAATCTGACATAAAGCGTAACAACAATAAATCTGAAATGAAAAAAAGGAAACTGAAACTTGAAATTAACTCGAGCTAACTAAGTTTGAAGTAGTAGCTAATCAGTCACCAAGCTAACAATCTTACCAGGTACATAAATTTCTTTAACTATTCTTTTATCAACCAACCACTTCTCCACCCCGGCATCAGCCTTAGCCATGGCCAAAATTGTTGCTTGATCGTCAATTTGACTGCGTTCAATTGCCAATTGAGCCCGCAGTTTGCCGTTCACTTGCACCGCAATCACTATTTGCTCTTCTTGAGCTAGCTTAGCGTCAAATTTCGGCCAAGCTTGAGTGTGCACGCCCTGATATTCAGTCGAACTAGTCACACCAGTAATCTGCGCGTACAGCTCTTCTGCCAAGAAAGGAGCAAAAGGCGCCAACATTTTGACAAAAATCAGTAAATCTTTTTGAGCTAAAGCCCCACTACTCGATCCACGAGATGATTTTTCCCACTGATTAACGCACTCCATCAACATGGCAATCGCCGTATTGAGTTTAATCAATGGCAAATCTTCAGTCACTTTTTTCAAAGTCTGATGAAGTTTGCGTTCCAGCAAAGGATCGGTAACATCAACCGGGCTCATTTGAGCCAAGTTGTAAATGCGATTGAGAAACCTAGCCACTCCTGCCACTGCCCGATCGTCCCATGGCTTATCCGTCTCCAGCGGACCCATGAACATTTCATAAGCTCGCAGAGCATCAGCACCAAATTTTTCAATAATCTCATCTGGATTGATCACATTGCCCTTGCTCTTGCTCATCTTTTTGCCGTCTGGACCCAGAATCATGCCTTGATGGCGCATCTTGGCAAAAGGCTCATCGATGGTCAGATATCCCTGGTCACGCAAGAATTTAGTGAAAAAGCGCGCGTAAAGTAAATGCAGAACAATATGCTCTGGGCCGATTAAATACAAATCTACTGGCAACCAAGCCTCCAGCTTGGTTTTGTCAGCAAATTCTTGACTGTTACGAGCGTCCAAGTAGCGCAAAAAGTACCAACTGGAATCAACAAAGGTATCCATGGTATCGAACTCTGGCCGCCAACCCTCGCCATAAAGCTTTTCAGTGCGCTCAATAAATTCTTTGGATGACTTGAGCGGTGACTCACCTTTGGGATTGAAATCAACGTCCGTCGGCAGTGTCCAAGGCAAATGTTCTTCTTTAACTGGATGAGGCTGGCCCTCCGGATCGTAAACAATCGGGATAGGCGCCCCCCAATATCGTTGTCTAGAAATTAGCCAATCACGAAGTTTATAAGTGGTTTCCCAACGAGCTAATCCTTGTTCAATTAACCACGCGGCCATATTCTGCTTGCCCTCTCCTTCAGCGTCTTGGCTGTCAAATTGACCAGAATTAATCAATGTCCCCGGGCCCTCAAAAGAACGCTCCTGATTCTTGACCTGCAGATCTAGATCAGCATCCGCATATGAAACCACTTGCACAATATCTAAATTATGTTTTTTGGCAAACTCAAAATCTCGCTCGTCATGAGCTGGCACTCCCATCACTATTGCCGTACCAACGCCCATCAAGACATAGTCCGCTATAAATAACGGCACTACTTGGCCATTGACCGGATTTATTACTGTCAATCCAGTATCAACTCCGCTTTTGTCTTTCTCGCCAACGCGACGTTCTTCCTCGGTTTTGTGTTTGGCTTGATCAAGATATTCTTCTACCGCTTTCTTTTTACTAGCATCAACCAATTCACCAAGCTCCAACTCTTCAAATTTTTCAGGAGCAATAACTACAAAAGTTGCGCCGTAAACCGTTTCCCAAAACTTTGTCCAGACGGTTAGTGTCTGATTCTTTTCTTTTAATTTAAAATCAATCGACAAACCTTTTGCTTTGCCAATCCAATGTCGCTGGTGCTGTTTGGTCGCCTCCGGCCAATCGAGATCTTCCAAACCACTCAACAACTCATCTTGATAATCGGTGATCTTGAAATACCATTGCTTTAAGTTTTTTTGTTCTACCAAGCTGTCACAACGCTCACAGCGACCGTCCACTACTTGCTCATTAGCCAAGACTGTCTGACAAGAAGGACACCAGTTAACTGCTCCTGAGCCTTGATAGGCCAAGCCTTTGTTGTAAAGCTGTAAAAATAGCCACTGAGTCCAACGGTAGTACTCTGGATGACTGGTTGCTATTTCATTAGCCCAATCATAAGAAATGCCCAGGCGCTTGATTTGCTTGCGAAAAGTATTGATAGCCGCCCTAGTTGTTTCTGCCGGATGAATGCCAGTTTGAATAGCATAGTTTTCTGCTGGCAAACCAAAAGCGTCCCAGCCAACCGGAAAATAAACATCCTCGCCCCGCATGCGCGAAAAACGAGCCAACATGTCTAGGGCGGTTTTTGGTTCTACGTGACCTACATGCAAACCAGAGCCAGATGGGTAGGCAAAGGCATATAGCAAAAATTGTTTATTTTTGGGATCGGCAATGGCCTGGTTCTGGAACAAATCAAGATCTTCCCAAGCTTGTTGCCAGCGTTGCTCTATCTCCCCGTGATCATAGTGTGTTTTTGCCATAGTTAGCTAACTTTTTAGTTTAAACGATTAGTCTATTCTATCTCGAAACTCCCCCTTCTCAACTCTTAACTTAATTTATCTCTCAGTACCAGCTGGCAAGTCATTCAATTCCAACAAGCAGCTCGATCGACGCCTTTCAGAGTGGAAAATCTGGGCAAAACTAGTACCCCAGAGAGAGTTTCGCCTTTTATTCTTGCATTATTCAAGACAAATTATTATTTGCAGTGACAAGGCTCTTATTACCGCATAATTGCCGTATTATTCCCGTATGATCTGGTGAATTAATTAACGCAAATGAGCTATATCAAATATAAGTATGTTTTAATATATCTTTCTGTTTTTAAAACCGTGCAATTTATGAAAACCCGAAACGATTTAAAGAAAGTACGAAGAAAAACCTGATTTATCCAGAAGAAAAGCCGTCATAATTATAATCTCTATACTAATCAAACAAACTATATCAATGGAAAATGGAGGATTTTGTCTACTCCCTTAGGCTCAAATTTTGCAACTCAAATAAAAGATCAACTCCGCTTTTTACTTGAGGAAAATAGGCATGTTGAAGACCATGGTCTGTTTTCAGTGTTGCAAAAAGCCGATCAAAAACTGAAGAGAAACTCAATTTAGCTTGATCATTAAACTCAATCAATGAGCTATCCGATGTTAGCAACTTGTCAATCTCTTTGCTAATACCAGAGTAAGCATTTGCCAAATCAGCAAAAGCCAAAATTGAGCCCATTGTCTCTCTTTCATCACCAAACCCCCATTTTTTGAATTGCACCACTGTCACAGCCCCCACGTATGAACTATTTAGCTCAAAGGTTATCTTTTCTGGTAAGTTTCCTGGAAAGAAAAATACTCCCCGACTAACAGGCACAGCGAAGGCTCCAATCAGTAAACGACGTAGGAAGCGGAAGTTTTTGTCTTGCTTGGGTGCCTTTAAAAAGAAGATTCCCTGCCAATCACCCTGCCACTCTCGACGCTGAGGAGAAAGCGCCGGAATATAACCCTCTAATGCTTTCATACCATGCGTCGTAATGCTGGCCGTCAGCTGTTCGTCGAGTCTTTCCAGAACCAATCTCTTTTGGCTGGCTAGAAACTGCAGTACTGACTGGAATCCCCCCTTGGTTAAATCTGGAGTGACTAGCGACAACTCTGCTGCTGGAACCCAACGAGCGGTATTGTCTTGCGGATAGAGCCAAGTTAGTAATCGTTGTGCGTTTTCTTTCATCGTTAAACTAAGAGTTCATCTTTTCTTTGCCTTATTTCTGCATCAATTTTAATCTTGCAAAAAATAGGCATAATATTTATATAACAAAACCCATCCAATAATTCACTTATCCCCAAACCAAAAACCCGAAGTAGCCAAAATCGGCTTTTTACGAATTAATTGACCACTGGGCCCTCCCTTTTAAATAGCTTTAGCTCTCTTTATCCAGGCTTAGAAGCCATAAATCCTAATTGTAATTTTTTAAACAAATTACGAACAAACAGTTTCCTGTTCAGATAATACACTCTCTCTGTTTAGTTCCACAAGTAGCAACTTTGGTGAAAAGTTCGCCAAGATTGTCGTCGATTTCAAATAAGCTCACCATAACCGATAGCTTTTGATACTGATTGAAATATTTAAAACCAGAAAAAGCAATCTTTACTTGAGTAAAAGACACTAATTTTGTGCATAAGTGACTAGCCTAATTATCAAGAAAAAAGGCGAAGCAACGGTTGCAAGAATACCTGAAAAACCCCTAAACTTGAGCAAGTTTAACCCATCTAACAAACAAGTCTAAATAGCCTGGGTTACACAAAGAAAAATAACAATGCTGGCACAACCTGCCCCCAACCAGCTCGCTCGCAATAAAAACACCAGTTTTTCCACAGGTTCGTCGTCCGATAAACAAAATACCCAAAAGAAATCCGTAGATCCTCAATTCGGACTCGAAAAATACTGCGAGTATCTACAAAGCTCGGGTAGTTCCGAAGCCACCATCCGGAACTATCGCAGTGACATCAAG
>JBDRPH010000064.1:0-2879 GCA_043827245.1 Minisyncoccota bacterium
AAGTAATTTTTTCGTAGCCCGTGCGCAGAGTGTCGATCGAGCGGCCGAATTTTTCAAACTCATCGCGAAACTTACCCCACTCGCCAACAAACTCATCAATGTATTTGACCACTTTTTTGAGTTTGCCACCAATCATAAAGTTACGATAACTTTCCCGCACCGTGCTAGCCACGATTAAGAAAGTGAAGGGTGACACGATGATCACGCGTTTTTCGATGGCGTAGTCAATTAATTCTGGGTAACTTTGATTGATAAAAGAAAAAATCATTTCATTGGGCACAAATAAAATGGCGTAGTCCAAAGTATCAGATGCTGGATCAATGTATTCCGATACTTTATCAATTTTGGCCTTTACATCCGTCTTAAATTCCTTAGCATATTCTTGTTTTTCTTTGGGTGATTGAGCGGCACTGATTTTTTGAATAGCCTGATAGGGAAACTTGACGTCCACAGGAATGTTGCGATTTTCCGGCAATAACAAAGTAATGTCGGGCTTTAAAGTGGAATTGGCTTGTTTGGTTTGGCGCACGTAATGCACGCCCTCTACTAAGCCACCTGATTGTAATAAGTCTTCAATGATCCGTTCCCCCCAAGCTCCGCGTTTTTGATTATCGGACAACACTCTGGATAACTGTTGAGTAGAAGTTTTGAGATCCTCTGTCAATTTGCGGTGCTCAGACAGCGTAGTAGTAATTTCGGAAAACTTTTTAACTCTATCTTGCTCCAGACTGCGAATCTCTTTTTGCCGCTCTTGCAAATCTTCTTGCAAATTGGTAACTAGTTTTTCAATAGCTTTCTGTTTATTTTCCAAATCAACTTTGATGGCTTCTTTTTCACCACTGAGGATTTCTTTACTTTGAGCGGCAATTTTGGGCACACTCATGCCAAAAACTTTATTAACCAAACCCTCCAAGTCAACTTCATCTGTCTTTTGCACGAGCAATTGACGCAAACCAAAATACAACCAGGTAAAGCCTGCCATTACTACGAGAATTAACAAAATTATTCCAAGTGACATATACTATGGGAGTATAACGCACGCACGCAAGTCAACGCCATGACAAATCTCAAACAAAAAGCTCGCTCTCGTCTTAAACGACTGCCCGGGACTCATGCCCGTCAAGCTTTAATTCAACAAAAAACCAGATTGAAAGAAAATAGTAAAGAATTGAGAAAAACCGTAACTGACCGCCTAAGGTTTCTTCCTTTACTAGTATTTGCTTTGGGTTTTTACGCTGGAACCTACTGGCTATTAACCAATATTCGACCCAATCAAATAAACAATCTGGTTTTACCCAATAGTTATCTGCCTTTTCATGCCCTACTTTTATCAGCCAATTTTTTATTTTTTACTTTTATTACTTTGAGTAAGCGCTGGGGAATCTTGATTGCGCTCATCATTCAATGGCTTTTATTTCTCAAACTGCAAAACTTCAACTTGGACATGTGGGCTTGGGGCAGTGCACTGTTAGTTGGAGTTAGTGGCTATGGACTAAGAATGCTGTGGAAACTGCGCCGAACTTAAACTCCAGTTCCAGAATGCCATAAAACCACCTATAATGCTTGATGTGAATGACCAAAAATTTTATCTCACCACCACCCTACCTTACGTTAACGCCGAGCCTCACATTGGCTTTGCTCTAGAAATAGTAGCTGGTGACGTGATTGCTCGCTATCAACGTGAGCTACTTGGTAAGCAGGTGATTTTCAATACTGGCACCGATGAGCATGGCCAAAAAATTTATCAAGAAGCCCAAAAAGCCAATCAAGATCCACAAACCTATGCTGACGAATACGCCGCTAAGTTTGAGGATTTAAAAAACTTGCTCAATCTAAGCTACACTCATTTTATTCGCACCACTGCCAAGCATCATCAAGAAGCTGCTCAGGAGTTTTGGCATCGTTGCGACACACGGGGTTTTATTTATAAAAAGGACTATAAAACTAAATATTGCGTGGGTTGTGAGCTAGCAAAAACTGAATCAGAGCTCGTTGATGGTCGCTGTCCACTCCATCCCAATCAAGAATTGGAAATTCGTGAAGAAGAAAACTATTTTTTTAAATTTTCTGAGTTTCAAAAAGAATTATTAGAGCTTTACCAAAATAATCCCGAGTTTGTCAAACCAGAAACAAAACTTCATGAAATTCAATCTTTCGTTGCAGGAGGCTTGCAAGATTTCAGTATTTCTCGGCTCAAAGCCAAAATGCCCTGGGGCATTACCGTACCAGGCGATGATGAGCACGTGATGTACGTTTGGTTTGATGCCTTGGTTAATTACATCTCAACCCTGGGTTGGCCTGATGAGAGCAAAGCTAGTGAATATACTCAATTTTGGCCGGGCGTTCAGTTAGCTGGTAAAGATAATTTGCGTCAACAATCAGCCATGTGGCAAGCCATGTTGATGGCCGCTGATCTGCCAACTGCCAAACAAATTCTCATCAATGGTTTCATCAGTGTTGATGGACAAAAAATGAGTAAATCTTTGGGTAATGTTATTTCTCCAACTGAAATGGTCGACCGCTATGGAGTTGACGCCGCTCGCTATCTATTAATCAATCTTGGTCCCTTTGGTACTGACATGGATGTGACTTGGGAAAAACTTGATACTACTTATACAGCAGAGCTAGCCAATGGCTTGGGAAATTTATGTTCTAGAGTAGCTAAATTATGCGAAAAAACCGGATTTATCAATCAAACTAAAGAGGCTACTTCGCCAGATGATTATCATTCTAAAATGAATAGCTTCCAATTGGTTGAGGCACTCGGTCAATGTCAAACCATCGTGGCAGAACTTGATCAAAAATTGGCTATAGAAAAACCATGGGAACTGACAACTGATCAGGCTCAATCAATTCTTCAACAGGCAGTGGAAAAAATT
>JBDRPH010000065.1:0-9131 GCA_043827245.1 Minisyncoccota bacterium
TACTGTACCGACGATCGCAATTTAGATCCGGGGTTTGGTAATGCTTACGCTTTTTATACTTTTGGCATTCCACATCGAGTGGGCATGAGTCAGTACGGAGCTTATGGCAGAGCTCAAGCTGGTCAATCATATGACCAAATACTTCGTGCCTATTTTAATTTTGATGGCTATGAGGATCGAGGGAGCGTGAACATTAAGGTTAATAACGGGAATGGAATTAATGATGGGAGCGTGATTTGGACAGGTAGTTTGGAAGATTATGTGAAACGGATTTATGAAATTCCCGCCAGTTGGCCCAAAGCCGCCCTCGAGGCTCAAGCGATTGCGGCCCGGTCTTATGTTTTGTCGGTTACTAACAATGGCAATGATTCAATTTGCGCCAATCAACATTGTCAGGTTTTTAAGACCGATCCTAAAGGTGGGGATTGGGATGGTGCCGTTGGTAGTACTCCAGGCAAAGTAATGGTTGTCGGTGGGCAGCCAATTTCTGCTTGGTACGCTTCTACGGCCGGCGGCTACACTTTTACTAATAGTGATGTGTGGGGTGGCTCGCAACGCTCGTGGACTAAGCGAGTCCGCGATACTAGCGGTGATGTTGGTAGCTTCAGCGATTTATTGAGTAAGGCTTATGACAAAGATTCTCCCTGTATGTATGCTGCACAAGGCTATCGTAGTCAGTATGGCAACTCTGCTTGGCTAAAAGGAGAAGAAGTGGCGGATATTGTGAATGTGATTTTGTTGGCTCGTGCTGATAGTTCTACCAAGGATCATTTATACCAAACAGACAAACCTCATCCGTATGGGGGAGAAGTATGGGATGAAGCTAGGGTGAGGCAAGAATTGCAGAATAGAAAAATTTCTCCTTTGACTAATGTTTCTAACGTCAGTATATCTGGAGTAGATTGGGGAACAGGCATTACTACTAATATTACAATTGAGGGTCGTTCTATGGGTGGCGATGAATTTAAGGACTGGTTTAATTTGCGAGCTCCAGCCAATATTCAGATTGTTGGCCCCCTATTCAATGTAGAGAGAAAATAATTTAAATAAAAGCTTTTTTCATGCCGAATTTATCAAGGGGTTTATTTGAGGCTTTAGTTTTTAATTGACTAGTTGAGTCCTTTGATTGGCTGACTGATTTCAAAGGCTTATTGGCGTCAGGGTTAAATTTTGAACTAAAGGAAATAGTTTGGGGGTCCGGTAGTTTATTGAGATTAGGAGCTTTGGTGTCTGTGGTTGAACCAGCAGTATTAATTGAAGTATCCAGATATTTAGAATCAGTTTCTGGTGAATAAGGGCGAATAACTGCCAGGGGTTTTGATCTGTACATCAACAAAAAATCTTCGCCGCGATCCAAAGCCTTGCGCATTGGGCCGAACTTTTGTCTCAATTGTTTCATGGCAATGATTTTCATCTAGCTCCACTATAAATAGAAAAGGAGGTGGCGGTCAATTGGACGTTATCTAATCTTCGGATTTTTTGTGGCTAAATGCCTTGTAAAAATTTGGCTGCCCAGGGTTGGTAGTTAGAATAATAAGTTTTTTCGCCAGTTATCTCTCCACTGCGATCACGAATAATGTGAGTGAATTGAGCCTTAATGCCGCTGGCGGCCCAGTCTACTTGTCTTAATGTTCCTGGAGCCAAAGAAGCATCAGGAATATAGACAGGTGCCAGTGGACCCCTGGAGTCCCAAGTTTTGTAGTTAGTAATTTCCGTAGTGCGTCCGTCGCTAGTGCCATAAATTTCCATGGTCATATAAAGTGAGTCAGGATTAGCTCGGCCGTAGATGAGGATGTGGTGGTCGGTGTCGTTAATGAAGCGTAAATCTACGTTGCCAGCGTAAACAGTGGCATCAAAACCTGGCTGGCGATCTAGTTCGTAGTAACTCACGCGGTAGCTGTGCTGGAGGCGGCGGGTGACGTGCAAGCCAGCGTCGAGTAAAGCTCTGAACAAAGTAGTGCTTACTTGACAGACCCCGCCGCCGTCTCCCAATAAAGTTTGACCATCTTTAATTACATAGGCGGGACGAAAACCAGTGCCAGCAGAGACTTCACCCAGAGTTTGATTAAAAGAAAACTCTTTTCCAGGAGGAACAATAGCTAAGTTAATTCTACCGGTGGTTAATGACACGTTGTAAATCCGGTTGGGGATAGAGTGATAGTAATAACTTTCACCAAAACCAATGCGCTCTTTAATCCCCAGATTATTGGTGTTTTCTAGAGTGATTTCTGGAGGAGTCTCATGGAGCACTAGTTCTTTGGTTAGAGTGCCATTGGTTAAATTTTCCAAATCGGTGTGTTCTAGTTCATAAAGTCCGTTCAAAATGTTTTGTTTTATTTCTTCTCTATTTAAAGTTAAACCATTGCGATGAGGCACAAATTTTTCAACTCTTAGAGTATTGGAATCATATGTAAACTCAGCATTGGCGGGTGGATGATTAAGTTCTGTTTCCCAATCGGTTAACAACTCATCTAATAAATCTACTCGATAGCCATCTGGCAGTTGTAAAAAATAAATTAGTTTGATGTCTGACAGAGTTCGTCGGGTTTCTTGTTCGCCAAGGATTATTTTTTTACCTACCAGATTAGTGGCGCGCTGTCGGGCCTGATCTGTTTGCTCGTCGGTTAGCTGTTGGCTTGAAGTAGTAGTGACAGCGCTAACCGACAGCGCGCCACCATCTGACTGATCCAATTGACTGATAGTAACTTCCTCCAGCACCTTCTTGAGTTTGTCCAAAGTAGCCTCTGTTTGTAGGGCAAAAACGTTTTTTCCTTTATCGATGATGAGACTTGATGCTACTCCAGCAGTAGCCAGTTTGGCAGTGGGCAGATAGGGTTCTTCATCAGTTTGTTCTTTGAGCTGATCGACCATCTCTGTCAATTTTTCTAAACTGTAAATAATGGGCAAATCATATTGCTGAGTAGTTTTTCCCAGCAGTAATTGATAAAACCAATCTGCTGGTTTAGCTTGTTGAGTAGTTAAAACCTCTTTAATTTGCTGATCAATTTGATAACTTGCCCCAAGTTGAGCACTGGTAGAGGCAATGCTAGTAATGGGAGCAACTAACTTTACAGTATGCTCTGGAGGAACTAGCTGTTTATCGGACAATAGTTTCAAACTTTCTTCTGTCGTCAAACCACCGACTAACTGACCAGCAATGGTGGTTTGCGGTAAAAATTTGGTTTGTGAATCTTTAATAAAACCATAAAGTAATAAGCTGGCAAATGATAATAAAATTATTCCAGACCATTTCAAAATTTTGCTACTTTTCCTCAAGTTAATCAGCTTAATTGTTGGTTTTTCTGTTGGCAATTTTAGTGATTGGTCAGCTCTTGATCGAAATCTGAGGAATAACTGCTTGATAGGGGTGGTAAAAGACTGCATAATGGGCAAGGAAGCTAAACTGGTTTTATCATGAATAAATTTTAAACTTAATCGAGTTTAATTTAATTGTAACTTAATCTTAGCTTTTAAATAATCATAAAATAAAATGAGCGATCCATTGCCAAAGCCCACCAGCCCTATTTTGAAAACTGGTAATCAAGCCAAAACAGACTCTTCATCCCAAACTATTTTTAAAGCAGGCTTGCCGGTTGATCCTACCAAAAATTCAGCTCCATCACCCAGTCCTGCTGCAATAAGCAAAGCTCCCAAGACGAATGAGCCTGTTACTCCAGTTCAACCGATTCAGCCAGCTGCAACTCCTCAGCCAATTCAGACTCCGAATCAGCAGATACAATTGGGGGGCAGAAACATTCCTGTGCCTCAAAAGCCAGTTATGAGTTCTGTGCCAACACCTACACCAATATCTACGCCAACACCCACCCCAATATCCGCGCCAACAAATCAAACTAATATCAATCCAGCGTTAGCTCCCAAACCAGCAGCGCCGCTCACTCCGCCTATTGCAGATTCCCAGCCATCGGAAACTAAACAAGCTCCTGTTTTTGCAGGCAAAAAACCACCTTCCGATAAATCAATAATCAAGAAACCCTTTATAGCTCAGGCCAAGGAGAAACCACTCAAGTGGGTTTTGATCGGCTTAGGATCTTTATTGGGCTTGGGATTATTAATTTTTGTGATTAGTCGTCTTCTTGGTGGGAAGTCAACTCCGGTTCAGCCGGAAAGTCAGACAACTGCTCCCGTCAAACAAACAGTCTTAACCTATTGGGGTCTTTGGGAACCAACGGCTGTTCTAGAAGAAATAATTAATAATTATGAGCAGGCTAATCCGGGCGTAAAAATTGATTATAGAGTTCAATCTCATAAAGATTATCGTGAGCGACTGCAAACAGCAATTGCCTCTGGCAATGGTCCGGACATTTTTCGCTATCATGCATCTTGGGTGCCTATGCTTGCTCAAGACTTGGCTGTTTTGCCAGCCAGCATCATGACTGCTCAAGAATTTCAAAATACTTTTTATCCAGCTGCCGCCCAACAGCTCCAATTAGGAGGAAAAATTGTTGGTTTGCCCATCATGTATGACGGATTGGTGCTTTACTACAACACGCAAGTTTTGCGAACTGCTGGAGTAGAGGCTCCTGGCACTTGGTCAGAAATTAGACAGTTGGCCAATGAATTGACTGTGCCAGCAAATAAAACCGAAAGAAGTAACAACGGTATTCAACGAGCTGGTTTAGCGATTGGTAATGCCAGCAACGTTGACCATTTTTCTGACATCTTGGCGCTCCTCATCTTGCAGAACGGTGGAGATCTAGCCGAGCCAGCTTTCAACGAAGTGAGTGGCGCGCTCAAATTTTATACAAATTTTGTCAAAGAAGATCTCGTTTGGGATGATAGTTTGCCAAATTCTACAGTGGCTTTCGCCAGAGGTGATGTAGCTATGATGTTCGCTCCTTCTTGGAGAGCCCATGAAATTAAAGCGCTCAACCCACAACTAGAATTTGCCACTGCTCCGTTGCCCCAACTATCTGAGGAGGTGGTAGCTTGGGCTAATTATTGGGCAGAAGGAGTAAATGAAAAGAGTGCTAATAAAACTGTTGCTTGGAATTTTCTCAAATATTTAACTAGTGCTGAAGTAATGCAAAAACTTTATTCAGCTCAAAGTCAGGTGAGAGCCTTTGGAGAGCCCTATTCCAGAAAAGATCTGGCTGTTAGTTTGCAAGATGATCCTTATGTAGGAGCAGTTTTGCAAGATGCACCGATAGCAATTGGCTGGTACATGAGTTCCGCCACTCACGACAATGGCATTAACGATCACATCATTGAATATTATCGTACCGCTGTGAATGCAGTTTTGGCCGGAAACGACATGGATGAAGTACTGTTATCTCTAGAAAAAGGAGTTAAACAGGAACTCAGACAGTACGGATTCTAATTGGCAGTTTTTTTAAATTAACTCTTCTAAACTCCTGGCAAGCTTGCCAGCATCGTGACGCAGTAAACTGCGTTTTACCTCATCATTTGAATCTAATTTGATAGCAACTTGATCAACGAAGTCTCCATGAATAATTTTGGTAGAACCATTATTCGGTAAATTATTTACCACTGGGTATTCTTTTTCATTTGCGTAAATCCTCAAAAGTTCGGGAGAAATTGGTCCGTCATTAACAATCACATAATCTGGTAGGCGCTCGAAATAACGAGCAATTACATTCAAATGATCATTGGCACTCATTTGGTGAGTTTGTGAAAAGTGAGTCATGAGGTTGGTGATATAAACAAATTTGGCGGAGGATTGTTGAAGAGCTCGGTTAAATCCTCTAACCAGGGAGTGGGGAATTAAACTACCATAAAGATCGCCTGGTCCGAGAATGATTAAATCAGCTTCCAGCAATGCTTTTTCGACTGGTTGGTAGAGGTGGCTTTCTTGACTGAGAGTTAATTGGGCAATGGTTTTGCCACCAGTTGTGTGATCATCCAAAATGTGTTCACCCACGGCTCTAGAGCCGTCATCATATTCGATCATGAGATCAGCAACATCCTCAGTTACAGGATAGATATTGCCTTGGACACGAAAAATTTTAGCGACAGCAGCCACTGCTTCTCCGGGAGATTTTTTGATATCTTCAAAAGCAGTCAGAATAAGATTTCCTAGATTATGACCCTTCAGATCGCCATTACCGCCGAAGCGATAGAATAACAAGTCAAACAATTCGTCGGAAAGCTGATCATCTGCCAGAGCTACCAGGCATTGACGGAGATCACCAACTGGAAGAAAGCCAAATTCTTGGCGCAATCTGCCGGTGGAACCACCAGAATCAGTCACTGTCACGACAGCACTGAGTTGATGAGCTGGATTTTTCTTTAGACCTTCCAAAATTACTGGAGTACCAGTTCCTCCTCCAATCGCCACAATTTTTGCCATGGGTAAATTATAACGGCTCTTTTGACAAACCCCACCCTCATTTAGAATACACTCATGATAACTAGATTGGAAAAAATAGTTTTGGCAGTGTTAGCTTATAGTGGTCAGTTTAATCATCCATTAACAGCAACAGAAATTTTTGAAAGAATGCTGACTGATAAAGGCTTAAGGCTGGTTGATCGCAAGCTAAAAGGAGAGCAGTCACTTGACTTAAAAAGAATTAATCAAGTTTTGCAGTCGTTGGTAGCTCGACAAAAAATTTTTAAACAAGGCAGTTTTTTTACGATAGCAAATGGAACTAGGGCTTTTACTAAGCGTCAAAACTCTCAAATTATTCAGCAAGAGAAATCTCCAGTTATTGATGAACTGACTAAATTAACCAAAGGCATTTCTTGGGTGCTGGGAGTGGCAATTACTGGTTCTCATGCCGTGGCAGGTGATAGTCAAGATGATATTGATTTCTTGATAATTACCAAAAAGAATAGGCTTTGGTTGGTTCGTTTATGGCTATTATTTCAATCGGCTCGCCGGGGTCGGCGCCCGCTCCTACCAAATGGAGACATTAGCCACAGCTGGGATTTAAATTTCTGGTTAGACGAAACCCGGCTCGCCCTACCCACTCAAAAACACACCGTTTATGAAGCTTATGAAATTTTGCAAACTCGTTGGGTATTTGATCGCCAACAAACCCATCACCGTTTTTTAACAGCCAATCCTTGGATTGCTGAGTATCTACAAAATTGGCAACTGCCCCTCAAAAAACTCAACACGGAAAACTCCCCTCACCAAACTAACCTAGTTGCTAATCTATTCTGGAGCTGGTTGAATGAGCTAGCAATGATTATTCAAGTTGGTTACCGAACACTGCGCCACGGTCGACAGAGAGCAGATAGTCACAGTGCTTTTTTTCACCCCGCTCAGACTCGAGAAAAAGTCTTCAAAAAATGGCAAAAACTTTATAAAAAAACCCTACAAAATGATTAATCTTCCCGCCCAAATAATCCGGTTAGTTGAAGACACCAAAGAAAAAGACGACATTTTGGTTTTAGTTACGGGTGTTTTTGATGTCTTACATAAAGAGCATCGTCATTTTTTACAAGTCGCAAAAAAAATAGGGGATGTGCTATTGGTGGGAATTGAATCTGATCGGCGTGTTAAAGCTATTAAGGGAGTCAAGCGACCGATTAATAGTCAGGAAGCTAGGAAAGCTAAGTTAAAATTATGGAGAATTGCGGATGAAGTCTTTATTTTACCAGAGGATTTTCATTTACAAAGTCAGCGCGAAGAACTGATTAGAATTTTACAGCCAGATATTTTGGCAGTTTCCTCTCACACAAAGCACTTGAAGGAAAAGGCTAGAGCTATGGGTTTGGTCGGCGGTGAATTGCGCGTTATTTATCAACACAATCCATTAACTTCCTCAACAAAGCTAATTAATCATCAGTAAAAGCAGTGTTACACTTAGTGATAGACTGATGAGGTAGATTGCTAAGAAATACAAATTAAAAAGAAATTAATTAATGAGTAGAGAACAAACGAAGTTTGTTTGTCAGCAGTGTGAAGCAACTTTTCCAAAATGGCTGGGTCGCTGTGCTGAATGCGGTGAATGGAATACTTTGGTGGAAGAAACAGTGGTGAAACCCGGTAAACAAATGAAGTCGCATGGCACTGGTGAAATTTTGACGTCTTTTCCAGACGTGGATCTCGCAGAAGAGGCCAAATTGCGCTTTTCTACTACTTTTGAGGAGTTAGATCGGGTGTTGGGCGGTGGTTTGGTGCCGGGAGCAGTGGTGCTCATTGGTGGAGAGCCAGGAATCGGCAAATCGACGCTTTTAACGCAAGTTGCTACTGACTTGTTAATCAAAAATCCAACCGGAAAGCTTAATTCTCAATCTGGCAATGATCGCTGGCCAATTCTTTATGTGGCAGGAGAAGAAAGTCCCAGGCAAATATCCCTGCGAATCAACCGATATCTTTCAAGAGAACAGCAAAGTAGTTCGAAAAAATCTTCGAAATCTTCCTCAAAAAAAATTGACCAACCTTTACGAAGTTTGGTTTTTGTTACTTCCACTGATGTTGATGAATTGGTGGAAGTGATTCGCAAAGAGAAGCCTCGTTTGGTGATTGTAGATAGCATTCAGTCGATGAGCACGGCTGACCTGACTGGAGCCAGCGGTAGTGTGGGTCAGTTGCGTGAGTGTACTGAGCGATTAGCTCAAACAGCGAAAGCTTTGCACATTCCTATTTTTTTAGTGGGACACGTAACTAAAGATGGAGTAATTGCCGGCCCGAAAGTACTTGAACACATTGTTGACTCAGTTATAGAGATTAGTGGGGAAAGATCAGACCAATTGAGATTGATCAGAGCACTCAAAAATCGCTTTGGAGCTACTGATGAAGTGGGTGTTTTCCAACACGTGGGGTATGGTTTAGTCCAAGTAACCAACCCCAGTGAGCTGTTTCTAGAAGATCAAGAAACTGATGTGCCAGGTAGCGCAACGGTCTGTGTGATGGAGGGGACGCGTCCTTTATTAATTGAAGTCCAAGCCTTGGTTACTAATTCTCAATTGGCTATGCCACGTAGGGTGGGGAGGGGAATTGAACTATCCCGCATCCAAGTTCTTAGTGCGGTATTGCAGAAACACGCTCGTTTGCCATTGGGCATCAATGACGTATTCCTCAGTGCGGCAGGAGGATTCCGAGTAACAGAACCGGCGGTTGATCTCGGACTAGCCGTCGCCATTGCCAGCTCTTTAAAGAACAAAAAAATACCTCAAAAAACGATTTTCATTGGTGAAGTTGG